>NZ_JANMZH010000128.1:0-12724 GCF_031383065.1 Microcoleus sp. OTE_8_concoct_300
GTCTGTTGCCTTCTTCCTCCTTGCTACAGGTGAAGAAGTCGGCTGGTCGGGATATGCCGTTGATGCTCTGCAAGAACGATGGTCTGCACTAACAACCGCCATCATTGTAGGCTTGGTGTGGGCAATATTGCATTACCCATCTATCATTCAACAGGGTGGGGATTTGATATGGATAGCATGGGCAACTCTCGGTACTGTTGGTATGCGGATACTTATTGTTTGGCTTTATAACAACACTGGAAAGAGTGTTTCTGCGTGCATCATTTTTCATAGTATGGCTAATATTGGGAGGATTTTATTTCCCAAAGATCAAACTCACAATCCGCTAGTTGACTATCCTGATATTCACTATTCAATAATTGCGATAGCCGCTGTCATTGTAATCTTTCTGTGGGGAGCAAAGACATTAGCCCGGTATAGATATACTTGATTGATTTTATCAAAATCAGCATAAAAACATTAAAATACTATTCACACAAAATGAAAAATTAAACGCATGATAATCTCGCCCCAAAATTTAGTCAATCACAATCATGGATAACAGCCTACTCGAAAACAAGTCACCACTCAAATTCTTTTTGTTGGTACTTTTGCTTTCAATTCCCTTTTGGATACTGGGTGCTATGGCTGGGGATTTAACTAAAATACTGCCTATAAAACTCCCAATAAGTGCGCTAACGACTTTCTGCCCTCTATTAGCGGCAACAATTCTTGTTTATAAACAACGAGAAATGCAGGGAGTTAAGGAACTGTTGAAACTATCCTTCGACTTTAAAAAAATAAAAAATAAAAAATGGTATATACCTATTGTTTTTGTTATGCCCGTCATAGCAGTGCTTTCTTATTGGTACATGAAGATGACAGGAGCAACGCTCCCTGAACCACAGACACCACTTCTATTTGCTTTTATTTCTTTCTTCATATTCTTAATCGCTGCAATTGGCGAAGAGGTTGGCTGGTCGGGCTATGCTATTGACCCAATGCAAAATAAATGGGGTGCATTAAAAGCAAGTATCATTTTGGGATTGGTGTGGGCAATATGGCACATCATACCTTACAGTCAAGCTCACCATACTCCGATATGGATAGTTTGGCAATGCATCAGTACCGTTTTTTTACGGGTTATCATAGTCTGGATCTACAACAATACAGTTAAAAGCGTGTTTGCAACGATTCTATTTCATGCCATGATTAACGTCAGTACGTTTATGTTTCCCAACTATGGCTCGCATTATAATCCGTTTGTTGGAGCAATCTTTATAATAATGACAGTTGTAATCGTGGTATTCTTTTGGGGAACAAAAACGTTAGCCCGGTATAGATATACTTAATTTATGCCCGATTGGTGGTTGTCTTTTGCGTAATGTACGGTTGCAGCATCAACAAAAAAAGTCGAATGTAATTCATAATTTAGAAGATAGTTTATCCATACTTTTTACAAAATGCAGTCAATAATTAAGTAGACAAAGAATGCCAGCTACCAACATTGCATTTGCAAAGCCGGGCTGGACAAACTAATACATCGGCTAGAGTTCGCCATCCATCCGATGACACAGATATTGGAAAAATTATCCACGAGGCAAAAACTGAATCAATTGATGGGGAGCGGCGAAAATATTCAATTTATCTTGCGAACGGGTTATTTGAAGAGTTATCCGCCGCCTGTTTCACTACGGCGACCTGTTGATTGGTTTATGCGGAAATGATGGGATATTTTTCATGAGTAATTCATACCTTCTTCACAGTTTATTCATTTTTTTTTAATATCATGATAGATAGTTAATTTTCTTGTTGTTGACGAGGATGAAATCTATGAAATGGCAACAATTAATTCTGGCTTTTGTAGCTACCATTTGCTTAATATTTGCAGGCAATGCTCTGGCGCAGACTGATATCAATATCAACAATACCAACCTCATTCGCTTTGGTGGAAGCGTAACCGTACCAGAGAACCAAGTTGTGGAAAATGCCCTTGCTTTTGGCGGGAGTGTTACGGTATCCCCTAATGCCAAAGTTGTGGATACTGCGATCGCGTTTGGCGGAGATGTCATCCTGCAAAAAGGAGCGCGGGTAGAGGGTGATGCTTACTCTTTTGGCGGCAAAATCGTACAGGAACCAGGTGCGATTATTGGTGGTGAACGCGCTACATTCAGCGATCGACATGGCATGATGTATGGCTCCGATCGAGGCAGAAGTAGCTTCTTCGCGCAATATTTCTTCAGTACCATTTTTAGAACTTGTTCCGCTGTAGTAGCAGCTATTCTCGGACTGATCATCTTACAAACCAGCCCACAGTTCCTGCCAAATTTGGCGACAAAATTGGGTCAACACCCCGGTTTGACTGCTCTATGGGGAATCGGGGCGATCGTTTCCTTGGTCTTTGCTACCGTGTTTTTAGCGATTACGCTCATTGGTATTCCTCTGATTCCACTCCTGAGTCTGACTGCGGTGATTACTGCTCTAGTCGGCTCATTAGGCATAGCACTTTTTGTCGGTCAACGCCTATTCCGTAATGGTAATTGGTCTTTACAGCAGCAGTTCTTGGTCGGTTTGGCGATCCTGACAGTTATGACACTAATTCCATTTTTCGGAGGGTTAGTAGTTTTCCTAGTCAATGTGTTCGGCTTGGGTATCATCTTGCTGTCGCAATTTGGTAGAAAAAAACCCCAAATAGCTACTTAGTGAGTAGGGCAGCATAAATCTGAATCGTTATTATCTACCCCAATATCTGAAGCTGATGGAATAGGGAAATTTATCATGAATAACCTCATTCATCCCCCGATTCGCAAGCTAAATCAGCTATTCAAAGTGCAAATGGCGATCGCATCGTCTGCGGACGACCGCGCTTGTTAATTTAAATTTTAATTTGAACCAATGGAGGCAAAACAATGAGACTGAAGCGATACTGGTTGGTTGCGTGCTTGGTAGCTTTGAGCATAGTCGCGGGCTGCTATTTCAATATTGGTAGTGGAGTTAGAGGGTCTGGAATCGTTAAAACAGAATCCAGAGAAGTGGCTGGATTTTCATCTATCTCCTTTAAATCTGTGGGCAGAGTCAAGGTGCAGCAGACGGGAAAAGAATCCCTCACGATTAACGCTGAGGACAATATTCTTCCGCTTCTAGAGAGTCGCGTGAAAGATCGCATCCTGTATCTCAGTATCGCAAATGATTCCTCTTTCAATCCGACAAAGCCTATTGAGTTTGTTTTGGAGGTCAAGAGTCTAGAAAGCTTGAACATAGATGGGGTCGGCAGTATTGAAGCCAAGGGTATTCAAGGCAAACGATTGGCAGTTGTGATGGATGGCGTGGGGAAAGTAACGATCGCCGGAAGCGCTGATGTACTAGACCTTACCCTTTCCGGGGTTGGAAGCTTCCAAGGCGATGAGTTCAAGACTAAACAGGCTACGGTTCGCAATAGCGGTGTGGGGAGTGCTGTAGTCAATGTGAGCGATCGATTGGACGCATCTGTATCCGGCGTGGGGTCAATAGAATATGTCGGCTCTCCCGAAGTTCGGGAGTCTGTGGAGGGTGTGGGGAAGGTCAAGAAACGGTAGCTTTTATTTAAGCAACCCGCAATCTGAAGCTGATGTAACTGTCCAAATAGTGGAATTGATGATGAGTCAACTTATTCATGGCCGCAAGCTAAATCAGCTATCTAAACTGCAATTTGTGAGTGCGATCGCCCTCATATTACTGCGAATTCTAGTATCCATATTAATCATTCTAGTAATTTTTCCAGTAATGCTGTTACCCAGCATCACTACCGTTCCCCGCTCGATTCAGATTTTATTCATAATGGCAGAAGTTGCCTTATTTCTTGCGATGTTTCGGCTTGGCTTTACCGTGCGCGTGATGCTTGCCGAGCTTGCAGGAGCTATTTCAATCGCCCTTCTTGCCATTTTCGCCTCACAACTATTCGCATCCACACCACCCATTCTGGATGTCAACAGCAAGCCCATTCCTAACAGCATTGCTGTACTAGAAAAAGTGAAACTCGGCGGTTCCGAGGAATGGATCTCGATTCGCGGCAAAGACTCGCGCAATCCCGTGTTGCTCTTTCTGGCTGGTGGCCCTGGCGGTAGCCAACTCGTCACTGCAAGACGCGCACTAGCGGGGCTAGAAGATCGCTTTGTTGTTGTCAATTGGGATCAACCGGGAGCAGGCAAATCCTTCGATGCAGTCGATCGTTCTAAGTTAACACCCGATCGCTACATCACCGATACCCACGAATTGGTCTTAAACCTGCGACAACGCTTTGGTAAAGAAAAAGTCTATCTGTTGGGTGAGTCGTGGGGTAGCGCCCTTGGCATCATGGTGGTGCAACGTTACCCAGAATTGTTTCATGCTTTTATCGGCACGGGGCAGATGGTGGCGTTTCTGGAGAACGATCGGATTTGCTACGATTTTGCTCTGCGTTGGGCGCGTGTTCGCGGAGACACGAAACAAGTGGAAAAACTCCAGCAACAAGGCCCGCCGCCTTATTACGGCAACGATGTTGCATTGAAGAGTGCGGCTTACCTCACAGAGACATTCAAGTACATGAATCAGAATCCGGCGATCGCTAATGCAGGGTTTAATACCTTGCAAGACCTTGCAGGTTCCGAGTATGGACTGTACGATAAGGTGAATTTTGTCCGAGGAGTGCTGGACACTTTCGGAGTTGTCTACCCGCAATTGTGGGGTGTGGACTTTCGCAAGCAAGCAACGCGCCTGGAAGTGCCAGTCTACTTTCTGATTGGTCGCCACGATGTTAACGCACCGCCGAAGCTGACCGAGGAATACTTTAATCTCCTGACTGCGCCCCACAAAGAATTGATTTGGTTTGAGCGATCGGGTCACAATCCCTGGGTGAATGAGTCAGCTAAATTCGTAGATGCGATCGCAAACAAGGTTCTGGCTCAGGACATCATTTTCAAAGCTGACACATACTTGAGCAAGCTGACCAAAGCGAGACTCTTTAGCGGGTCAGTGCTGATTGCACGAAACGGCAAAGTTCTGGTCAGAAAGGGGTATGGCGAGGCCGATCGCCAAAAGCATTTGGTCAACACGGCGCAAACAAAATTTCGTATCGGCTCACTGACGAAGCAGTTCACGGCGGTGGCGACCCTCATCTTGCAGGCACAGGGCAAACTCAATGTTCACGATCGCATCTGCACTTACCTTTCAGAATGTCCTAACCCGTGGCAGAATATCACCCTTCATCATCTCTTGACCCATACCTCTGGTATCCCAGATTTCACCAGTTTCCCAGACTTCCAGACCACTATGAGATCGCCGTCGTCTCCCATCCCAACGATCGCACGGTTCAAAGACAAACCTCTGGATTTCCAGCCAGGTGAAAAGTTTAGCTACAGCAACTCCGGTTATGTTGTGCTAGGTGCCATCATCGAGCGGGCATCTGGGGCGACCTATGAAGCGTTTCTCAGAGACAATATTTTCACCCCGTTGCAGATGGTCAATTCGGGCTACGACCACAACAACGGCGATCTTGCTGTTGGCTATCGTGACCAGACGAGCGTTCCGGCTAATTTCATTGATATGTCTATCCCCTACGCTGCTGGCGGATTGTACTCTACTGTGGAAGACCTCTACCGTTGGGATCAGGCGTTGTACACAGACAAACTGATCCCGAAAAACTTGCGAGACCAGATGTTCACTCCTTTCGGCGGCTTTGGTTATGGCTATGGTTGGGGCATCGGCAAGGACGGCGATCGCCCAGTGGCTAGCCACGTCGGCGGAGTTCAAGGCTTCAGCAGTTTTATTGCACGTTACCCCAATGACAAGGTTGTCATCATCGTCTTGGGAAATCGGGAAGATGTAAATTCTGGAGCGATCGGCGTTCAGCTAGCCAAGATCGTCTTTGGGAAGAAGTAAGCCAAATTCGTAGATGCGATCGTGAATAAGATTCGGACGAAAAAATGAAAACTCGATTTCAGGAGAAATTTATGATATTTGGAAAGTCAATTCAGACCATATTGATCGGACTTGCGATCTGGTTTTGCCTCTTAGTTGGACTTGGCCAAAGCCCGACAATTGCCGCCATTCGCGAACTAGAGGAAGCACCAGGACAGATGGTTTATCAATCGAGGCAAACTCTGATAGATCAGAATGGGCATAACTGGCAAGCGATCGCCTTTAAACGCATCAGCCCAGATAACCAGACGAGTTTCGATCTGCGATTGGTGGGTTTTCCTGGAGTGGTCAAGATCGATCGCACTCAACCCCTCACTCTGACTGATTCCCTAGGAAAAACACTCACAGCTACCGAAGCTTCTAGTGATATTTTCACCGAGTCAGCCCTTCCCGAACCCAACGTCGGACAGTATGACCTCCAGCCATTATTACCGCAGTTGCAGGTCGAGATTCCTCTGAAATTATCATTGCCAACTATCGGTGGTGAACCTGTTAGCTTGTCAGTCCCACCATCTTTAGTCGAAGAATGGCAGGCTGTTGGCAGTTATAAATCATCATAGAATAACCCACAATCGAGCTGAGGAAAATTAGCGATGCCATTTACCACAGAACAATTTCTTCGAGTTTTCGAGAAATACAATCAAACTATATTTCCGATGCAGTTTGTACTAACTTTAGTGGGGATTGTGGCGGTTGGACTGGCAGTAAGTCGAAAACCATTTGCAAACAAAATCATTTCGGGATTACTCGGTTTTCTCTGGCTGTGGGCAGGTATTATTTACCATTTGATTTTTTTTACGAAAATCAGTCCACCCGCTTATGTTTTTGGCGCGGTGTTCGTTTTTCAAGGCTGGTTGTTTTTATATGAAGGTGTGGTGAGAAATCGTTTAAGTTTTCGGGCTAGCCAGAAATTTTACGGCTTCCTTGGGGCGATTTTTATCACTTATGCGCTGGTAATTTATCCGTTAATCGGCTACGCGCTGGGGCGAATTTTTCCAGCATCGCCGACGTTCGGTACGCCTTGTCAGACAACCATTTTCACCTTCGGCTTGCTACTCTGGACAGATAAAAAAATTCCGTCTAGTTTATTGATTGTTCCCATTTTGTGGTCGATCGTCGGAACTTCGGCGGCGTTGAGTTTTGGGATTAAAGAAGATTTCGGATTACTCATTGCGGGAACGATCGGAACGGCTTCGATCATTTGGCAAAATTTAACGCCGAAAATGGATAAATTATATTGACACAATATGGAAAATGAAACTAAATTGACTCTGATTAAAGTCATTCACACCTTGATATGGATATTTTTCAACTTTGTGATTTTCTATATGCTTTATGCCGCGATCGCTAATAAACTCGATCACTGGCTCTGGATCGGTTATGGATTTATCACTCTAGAAGGGCTAATCCTACTCACTTTTAAATCCTACTGCCCATTAAATCTGCTGGCTCGAAAATACTCCAAGTCCACTCAGGACAATTTTGATATTTATCTTCCCAGTTGGCTCGCCAAGTATACGAAGTTAATCTACACCACTATTTTTGCGCTCATTACAATCATCACCATCTATCAAATTTTGAATTAAAAAATACCAAAACACTGGAGGCAGTAATGACCAAACAAATTTCTCTTGATGCGCTATGGAATTCAGCCACATCTCAGGAGCGTGTATTCCACTTAGATGACTTCACTCACTTGCCAGAAGCCGCCAGACGGTATCTCGACCATGCGATCGCACCTGGAACAAAGCTCGCTTCTGCGGTTCGCTTGAAGATGCACGGCGAAATCAAACTGAAGAGTTGGATTCCATTCAAAGCCGAGCAAGTCATTTGCTGGGAACATGGACTGATTTGGAGTGCTACAGCATGGATAAATGGCTTACCAATTGTCGGCTCAGACCGCATCATAGACGGCATCGGTGCGATGCAGTGGAAGCTTTTAGGATTATTCCCTGTGATGACGGCGAGTGGTTCGGATATTACACGGTCGGCTATTGGTCGCCTCCAATCAGAGTCACTCTGGTTACCGTCTGTATTCTGCGGCGATGGCGTTTCATGGGCAAGTCCAGATTCATCGGATCTAGACTCCAGCCTGCATCCCAGTTTTGTAGTGCAAGGCGAGAGAGCCGAACTAGATTTCACCCTCGATCAAACGGGTTGTCTCAAGACCTTTAAGCTACCACGCTGGGGCAGTCTAGACGGTGCTGAGTTCCGCTATGTGGACTTCGGTGGAATTTTAGAGAAAGAGGGCACGTTCTGCGGCTACACCATTCCAACCCGTCTGCGGGTTGGGTGGTATTTTGGCACCGAGCGATTTGAGTCTGAGGGTGAGTTCTTTCGAGGCACGATCGATGATGCAATCTATCGATAGACCAATCTATCTCAAAGGAGAGGGTAGAAAATGATATCAAATGCCCATCCTATATTTTAATCGGCATCGGGTTGATCGGCGATTCACTCTATCTGCCAATCTCCTATCGCTCATGGCTGTACATTTTGGCATCAGTAATTTTCATCGCTTACGAGTTTCTCAAATTCCCACTCTAAATTAGAAGTAATCGAATAACAGAGGAGATTTAAAATGCCGAATTCAAAACATATTGCAGGATTGATCGGTCCTACTTTGATTGCCATTACCATATCCGAATCCGAATTTATCCAGCCTCATCTCTATGACACTCAAATTGCTCCTGTAGTTTACCTTTCAGGCACATTGCTGTTTGTTGCGGGTCTTGCAATCGTCCGCGTTCACAATCTTTGGATGGGTGACTGGACAGTGATGGTAACGCTGATAGGTTGGTTTTCCATTTTCGGCGGACTGTTTCGGATGTTTGCTACAGGGCTTTACCAGCAGGTATCTCAGAACACCACCGCTCTGTTAGTGATGGAAATCATTCTTCTGGCGATCGGCATCTTTTTGGCTTTCAAAGCATATGGTCGAGAAGATGGTTAGGACGAGCCGAACTAGATTTCACCATCAATTCGGCAAAGCAGAGGCTACGCCAACGAACTATCAATAGAACAATCTATGTCAAAAGAGAGAATGAAAAGTGAGAAAATATCCCGTTACTTGGTTCTATATTTTAGCCTTTGGTATGTCATGGCTTGGCATGATATCGGCCGTCTTAGCCTCGCGAGGCATTGCCCCATTTAACAGTCCCTACTTCCAACTTCTTTCCATCTTTTATGCCGTTGGATCTGCTCTTGCGGCTATGATTGTGTCACAGGTGACGCATGGTAAAACAGGGATTCGGGATTTGAACAAGGGACTAATCCGATGGCGGGTTAGCCTAATCTGGTACATCGTAGCGGTGCTGGGGTCTGCAATTTTGCTGATTGTGGCGCAAGCCGTCACGAAATTATTGGGCTTTTCAGTAACAATTGCAGTGCCACCAGTCAATCTATCTCCCTATGTTATTTTCGGTTTGGGAGTAAATTTCCTCGCCACTACCTGCGAAGAAATTGGGTGGCGTGGCTTTGCATTACCACATTTGCAGAAACGATATAACGCTCTGATTGCTACTCTCATTGTGGGCATATTGTGGGGTTTATGGCATTTACCGCTTGTCTTTTTGGTAGGCCACCCGATGTCTGAGTTCCCTTTCCTCTGGTTCATCAGCATAGCAGCAAATGCTTTTATTTATACCTGGATTTACAACAGCACTAAAGGCAGTATTTTGCTAGTGGCGCTTTTTCATGGTTCGCTGAACGTATGGGGACTATTTATAACTGGGGTGTCCCCTGTCGCATACGCTCTCCTGAATTGCGTTGTGGCGATCGCACTGATCGCAGTATTGGGAAAAACCAATCTCTCTCGCCGAGAAAGGGTTCTTGCGGGCTAACACGAGGTATAGCAAACATATAGAAAATCTTCATTATGAAGCGTAATTGTGGTGGCACCATTATCATCATTGGGGCGGGGATTGCTGGGCTGGCAGCAGGTTGCTACGCCCAGATGAATGGTTATCGATCGCAGATCTTTGAAATGCACGATCAACCCGGTGGGCTGTGTACGTCATGGCGACGACAGGGATTTATTTTTGATGGTTGCATTCACTATTTGTTTGGCTCTGGGCAAGGACAGCCTTTCTATCGGCTCTGGGAAGAACTTGGCGTTATGCCGCAGCAACAATTTGTCCATCACGATGAATTGCTACGAGTTAGCGAACCTCATGGTAAAACCTTAATTGTCTACAGCAATCCCGATCGGCTGGAGCAGCATTTAAAAGAACTATCACCCGTTGATCGGCGATTAATTAGCGATTTCTGTGCTGGGATTCGCACGTTTACTCACTTTGATCTATCCCTACTTCAGCAGCAACCCAAAGCATTAATGCGTCTGGGTGACTGGGGACGCCTGGTGGGAAAAATGTTGCCGTTTGTATGCCCAATGTCGCGGTGGGGAAACCTCTCAGCAGCGGAGTTTGCCGATCGCTTCCAAGACCCATTTCTTCGCCGTGCTATTCCTCAGATGTTTGGCTGGGAAAGCATTCCAGTGATGGTGGGTATGTCTCTACTGGCGTATATGCACACCAAAAATGCTGGATTTCCGCTGGGGGGATCGCTACAATTTGCTCAAACGATCGCCCAGCGCTATCGGGAATTAGGAGGTGAAATCCACTATGAATCACAAGTAGAAAAGATTTTAGTGCAGAATCATCGAGCGAATGGTGTGCGATTATATGACAACGAAAAATACTTTGCCGATCGAATTATTTCAGCCTGTGATGGACACAATACGCTCTTTGGGTTACTCGTTGGCGGACCCTCTCCGAAGAAGAATCAGCAATATGTCCCTCGCGAGATGCAACGTTACTATGATGGACACTTACCCATTCATTCTCAACTACAGGTATCACTAGGAGTCAATCGAGATTTATCATCTGAACCGCATTGGACGACACATTTACTCGACGAACCTGTAGTCATTGCGGGGGAAGCGCGGTATGAGATTGGAGTCAAGCACTATTGCTTCGATCCCTCACTAGCACCACCAGGGAAATCGGTTCTGATGGTCATGTTGACGACTAATTATGAATATTGGCAACGTATTTACGGTCGATCGAGCTACGACGCGGAGGAACTTCAAGAATCGCAAATTCTCATCGATCTTCTAGAGCAATTTTACCCTGGTATTAAGACTGATATTGAGTTTGTCGATGTGGCAACTCCCTTGACCTACGAGCGTTACACTGGGAACTGGAAAGGATCGAGTTGTGGCTGGCTACTGACGAAGCAAACCCTCCCACTGTCGATAAAAGGATTACCGAAAACATTACCTAAACTGCGGAATTTCTATTTGATCGGTCAGTGGGTCGAACCCGGTGGTAGTGTGCCAGTGGTGGCAATGTCTGGACGCAATATTATTCAGCAAATCTGTCGGGAAGACAAGCAGAATTTTCGGGCAATGACACCTTAAAAAGAGGGAGGGAATGTGGAAAATAAAACCAAATTGATGCTGATTAAAATCGTCCACACGGCGATCTGGATATTCTTCAATTTTGTGATTTTCTATATGCTTTATGCTGCGATCGCCAATAAAATCGATATCTGGCTCTGGATTGGTTATGGATTTGTATCTCTAGAAGGTATAATCTTACTAACCTTTCGATTCGTCTGCCCATTAACTCTGATTGCACGGAAGTATTCAAATTCAACAAAGGACAATTTTGCGATTTATCTTCCTAATTGGCTATCTAAGTACACGTTTTCAATCTATACAGCTATTGTAGCGATCGTTCTGATCGTCACAATCTATCAACTTCTGAATTAACAAACATAGGTAAGTATCATGTGGATTAAGTGGATTGCAATTATTGGTGTTTTAATCATAGTCAGCTTTGGAATTGCTGCCATTTATGGTAGCTATCGCTGGGAGTCAGATACCGATCGCCTACGAGCAAAATTAACAAATGGACGGCGAACAATTAAGCCCAAAATCTACGACCAAAAAGAGATTGAAGGCTTGCCAGAACCCGTACAGCGATTTTTTCGGACAGTAATTAAGGACGGACAAGCGATCGTGGCGGCGGTCAAACTCTCTCAGCAGGGACTGTTCAATATGAGTGAAACTGAGAACAAGTGGAGTCCGTTTACTGCCACTCAATTTGTGATTACTCAACGTCAGGGTTTTGATTGGGATGCACGCATCCAGATGGCTCCAGGAGTTAATGCCTTTGTTCATGATACCTATCTCTTAGGAGAAGGCAGCTTACACGCATCATTACTCGGTCTTTTTACCGTTGCAAAAACACCCAGTACGCCTGAAGCGAACCAAGGTGAATTATTGCGGTTCTTTGCTGAGGCTCCTTGGTATCCCACTGCACTATTACCCAGTCAAGGTGTGCGCTGGGAGGCGATTAATGACACCTCTGCTCGCGCTACTTTGACGGATGGTGCAACCACTGTCTCCGTCGTATTTCAGTTTAATGCTGAAGGGACGATCGATACGTTTCGGACTGAGGCTCGTTATCGTGACAAGCTGACTGCGATGCCTTGGGGCGGTCGATTCTGGAACTATTCAGTTCACAATGGGATGTTGATTCCTCTGGAAGGCGAAGTGGGATGGGAGTATCCAGAAGGCATTCGGCTCTACTTTAAGGGAAGAGTTACAAAGATTAACTATGAGTTTGCGTCATGATGTTCAGAAAGTATCAACTCAACGATATCCCGATATTTTGCCAGAGCGAAATTTATTTTAAAGCTGATCTTCAGGAACAAGCACGGTCGAGGATACAGGTGAAGCTGCGGGTAATGTGGTCGATGACACGGGCGAACGTGAAGCCTACTTTGGCGTTACTTCATGCAATCG
>NZ_JANMZH010000157.1:0-1010 GCF_031383065.1 Microcoleus sp. OTE_8_concoct_300
GCACCCCACCCGCGTACCGATGGCTGTGGTATTCTGATCGTACAAGCAGGTATGGAAGCACTCGATCGCGGAAACCATCAAGTCACCCAAAAAATTATCAACTCCGGCGATGCGGTTAAAGTATTCGAGTTTCGCAACCTCCGTGGCGTTGTCATCAATTCTGAACCCGTCACCTATGAGGAAAATGAACTTCCGGGGATGTTGGTACACCGCAAAGCTATTCTAGAAGCACTCCTCGACGAGGCACCCGCTGACTGTATTCGTTGTAATGCTGAATTATTGTCGATCGCCCAAACTGAGCATAGCGCGATCGTCCACTTTAAAGACGGAACTCACTGGGAAGGCGACCTGTTAATTGGCGCAGATGGGATTGTCTCCAAAGTTCGTCAATTTATCGTTCCAGATGTAAAACTGTTCTATTTAGGTGATATTGTTTGGCGAGGAATAGTCGAAGATAGTAGCTTCTGTCCCGAAGGAAACTTTTTTGTTTATGTACGCGGTAGAGGAATTTATGCCAACTTCTTTCACATTGGCGGAGGTCGCACCCATTGGGGTTTCTTTATCGAAAAAGAGCGACAAGAATCAGAAGTAGGAAAACTTCAACCCAATGATATCATCATACCTCCCCAAGAACTCGCAAAACTTCCAGAAGATGCGCGAAAAGTAATTGAATCAACACCTATAGAAAATATTGTCTGTCGTTTTTCCTACGACATCGACCCCCTACCTAAAATCTATGACGGGCGCGTCATCCTCATCGGAGATGCGGCCCACGCCAAAAGCTCCACGCGCGCTAGAGGAATGACTTCCGGCTGGGAAGATGGACTGTCTTTAGCTCAATATCTCACCGACAGTGCTAGCATTGCAGAAGCATTAGCAAATTTTCAAACTGAAAGATTGCCGATCGTCCACGAATATCAACGCACTAGCCGTGAAATGAGTCTGAAAATAGGTCGTCGTTAGAAATAGAGAATAGGAGCAAATCCTGATGTCTGCAAATATATCTTACT
>NZ_JANMZH010000234.1:0-12470 GCF_031383065.1 Microcoleus sp. OTE_8_concoct_300
AATATAATTGGTCAACGACCCACCCGAGACGATGGATCAAACAGCCTATACGAGCGAAGTTCAGCCTTGTGCTGGCGGCTTTCGCAAAATCGGTAGACCGGGAAAAGACGATAGGGCAATGATAAACATCCCTAGAATCAACACTACGAAGAATTCCGTTTGGTATTCGACACGTAAAAACCGCAGGGCTTGCGGGGTTAGTGCGCGAGAGCGAACATAAGACCAAATCTCTTTTAGGGTGGAGGCAGTTGCCCCGAAGCATAAATTCAAATCGTGAGGTTTGGGAATCCCCATACCTTCAGGTCGGGGTGGATGTCAACGTTAACAGTTAGCAGCCAACACTCAACATTTAACAAAAAAAGCGCCTCAGCAAAAAGCTGTTGGCGCTTTTTTTGCAAGCAGCTTGCGCCAGAGAGAAATAGCAGCAGTTGCTAATCTTTTCTACCTTGACGGCTAGCCGTTTGAATGTACAGAATGATTAGAAAAACGCTGGGCACCAATACAAACAGAATGGTTGCCACAAACCCTAAATCGTTAACTTCCATGAAGACGCTCGCCTCTATCGGAAAATAGGAAAACACACACAACTAGGATATCACTCAAAGGCAAAAGGCAAACTCGAAGACAGAAGGAGAGCTTACGGACAAGCGTCGAAACCCGGTTTCTGCCTAGATACCTCGCTGCCCAATCTCTTATTTGTCCTAGAAACCAAGTTTCTTTTCCTAGCCCGGCAAAAGGCGTAATTATACAGTGAAATAGGAAAAAAAAACAAAATTATTGCATTCTGCATTTTTCTTTCCTTCTGCATCTGCTGCCGAATGCCGAATGCCTTCTGAGAGTCAGGGTTTAGTCTTCACGCTGACCTGACCGTTGACCAAAGCTTGACAAGCCAAGCGATAGTTTTCGGGCTTTTTCTTGAGCTTGCGGTTTTCAAAGTCAGTGCGGGGCGACAGATTTTCACTTCCCTCGACAATTTCCACAATGCAGGTGCCGCATTGACCGATGCCCCCGCAATTCATCATCTTTCCCGAAAATGTGTACAAATCGATGCGGTTTTCTAGAGCTTTCAGCCTCAAATTGGCTCCGTCTGCTGCGATGACTTCCTGATTTTCCTTCACAAACTTGATGTTGGCCATTGCCGATTCCTTAACGCAGTTGACATGGAACTCTATTACAAAATATTAACTAATGTGTCGGACGTTTAATACCCCGATGTCTAATTGCCCTTGTAATTAAAGGTGGGCGCGAGCGTCGCTATCCCGAGCAGGAATCGCCCCAACCCAATCTCAAGGAGCATCCGAGAGGTTATTAGTGGGAAGATTGCTCACAGCCCGCTCAAGAGACGAAAGCCCCAGGTTGTAGGTGACAATTGCCGACAATCGGTTTCTCTCAGCCCTAGTCAAATCAGTTTCCGCCTGAATCACATCCGTCTGAGTACCCACACCAGCTTGAAACCGCAGTCTCGCCAGACGCAGAGCTTCCCTTGACTGCAAAACCCCCGCCTCTGAAGTTTCGATATTCTCAAAACTCGACTCTAAGCCAAAATAAGCTTGTTCCACTTCCCGGCGAACCTGGTTGCGCAGTTGGTCGAATCGACTTTCGGCGATCGTCATCTCAGCCTCCCGCTGTCTCGCCCTGGCGTTCGCCGCGCCCCCGTCGAAGATACTCCAAGTCAGACTCGCCCGCACCGAATACCCGTCCGCCCAGCCGCGAGGAACAAACCGGCCCGGGTCGTCAGGGTCTTGCCCCAGCACGTTGTAGGCGGCCGAGACACTCACTTGAGGCAAACGCCCCGCCTGAATCGATCGCCTCTGCTGCTGGCTGATATCTCTCTGCACCAACTGCTGTTCCAACTCGGGGCGATTCCTAAAAGCCTGCACGATACTCTCTTCCAAAGACAGCCTCCAAGCGCCGGCTTGCTCTACCGGGTCAGCCGCTGTCAAGTTCGCCGTCTGGCTGATATTCAAAATCTCAGCCAGACGCCGCTGGGCAACTCGCTGGTCACGACGGGCCACTGACAGTTGTTGCACTTCGTTAGCCAAATTTGCCTGAGCCTGCAACACAGCAAACCGGGTTCCCACCCCTGCCCGTTCCAGGGCTTCGGCATCCCGCAAACTTTGCTGGGCATTTCTCACCGAAGCTTGGCGGATGGCAACTTGTCCGTCTGCGTTTTGCAAGTTGTAGTAAGCCTCAGCAGTGTCGAAGCGGAGTTCCTCGGCTTGGCGTTCCACATCCAGTTCCCGAAAGCGCAACTGTTCCTCTGCCGCGCGGATGGTAGCGCGCCGGCCTCCGAACAAATCGAGGTTGTAGCTCAACTGCAAAGTGCTGTTGAGACTGTTGCTGCCGAAATTTGGCCGGGCTTGGTCGGCGGGCTGCCCGGTTTGGTTAGCCCGAAAGTTTAACTGGCGCTGCTGAGCCCGAACTTGGAGTTCTCCGCCGGCACTCATTTGGCGGCTGGCGTCCATTTGAAAATTCAGGTCTGGATAAAGAGCAGCTTGCTGTTCGCGCAAAACGGATCTGGTTTGTTCCACTTGCTTTTGGGCGATTTGCAAAACTTGGCTGTTGCGGCGGGCGAGGTCTATCGCCTGCTGCAAGGTAATTGACTCTGTTTGCTCGATCCTGACATCCTCCGGGTTTGTCGGAAACAGCAGCGGATTCGGGTTGGGTTCTAGGGAAGCCGGAGGCTTGGTGTCTAAAATGCCCTTCGGAGTGAGAGGGGGGAAACTTTCGTTCGGAGTGCCCCGGATAATTGGTACCGGGGAACTCGGCACAGGAACATTGTTGAGAGGGCTCGGGGAAGGCTGCTGAGGGTCTGTCGGTTCCAAACCTCTTTGAGGCGTTGAACCGCCCTGAGACAGAGTTGATGGGGAAGCCGGAGCAGCCTGTTGAGGCTTTGATGCAAGCGAAGGCCCGGTTGGGGGAGTTGATGCGATCTTCGCTCGGACTGGCTGCCCAGAGTCGGAGGTTGGCGGGTTAAGGGCGATCGACTGTTCGGGATCTGAGGCTGATTCTGGCGCTGTGTTCGAGGTCGATCGAACATTCGGCCCTAATTCGACGAGCTGATTGCTAGGGGCCAAGCTGTCCTGGGACTGAGCCGGAGGCTGTGCTGAAGCACTCTGTGCGGCGTTGCTCAAAGTAATTGCAGCGCCTACTCCGACTCCGATGATTTGACGAAAAACACGCATAATTTTTTAATTAGTCTGCAATCCTAGAGACAATTTTAGAGCAAGATTTGGCTTCAAGTTTCTAGTTTGTAGCCTGAACTCGCCAGTTACAAGTCAAAATTACCCTACTCATCTTAACTTTTGAATGTTCGGTTCAAAATTTACAATTCAACTTCAGGAGTTGCCCGACCGATCGCCGCCGAGATTAGTTCCTCTACTCCGCTAACCGGCAAAATCCGGGTTTTCAGCAAGCTGGCGAGTTGTTCGACGGTCATGTCGTCTAGAAAACGCGGTTCCCCCTGTTTTAGCATCACCGACGGTAGCAGGATGCCGTTTCCCAAGTCTCGTCCCTGCAAAGCTTCCAGCAAATCTTGCCCGGTGAGCAAACCCGTAACAGTGATACTTTGTCCCCAGTAGTGGCTGCACAGAGCTGCCATGTTGACGGACAAGCCGGGAATTTGGTTTAGTTGTTGTACGATCGGCTCAAAAGCTTTTTCAACAGCATTCCCCACCACCCAAACTAACTTGCGCTCTGGCTCGACTTGCATCGGTTGCAGCTTCTCAAAAGCCGTTTCAAACTGCTGGATAAACTGGCGGATAGAACCGACACCGTTACCAATTTGCGGATAATCTTCGTAATCTCCAGCCGACGGCAAATCTAAACCAGCAATTAAAAACCACTCGTCAGCCAGCCAAATACAGCGCGATTTTGACTTCTGCTTTTTCGCCTTTGAGCCGCCTTTTCCTTTACTTAAAAGCACTTGAATTTTCTGCACTTGCTCGATTACTTCTCGCGCTTTTTCCGCAGTTACGGCGATCAGTTCATCTTCGGCTGGGCGAAAGCGAGTTAAACCCACCGGCACTACAGCCACCGATGCTACAGCGGGAATATTTCCCGTATGAAACTTTGCCAAATCTAACAAAGTGCGTTCTAAATGTTCGCCATCATTAATACCTGGACAAACAACTACTTGAGCGTGAATTTGCAAGCGGCGTTCTTGAAACCATTTGATTTGTTCGAGAATCTTCCCAGCCCTGAGATTTTTTAACAGTCTAATTCGCACTTCCGGTTCGGTAGCGTGCACGGAAACATAGAGAGGAGAAAGCCGCATTTGTTCGATTCTGTCCCACTCTTTTTGAGTCAGATTTGTGAGAGTGAGATAGCTACCATAAAGAAAGCTGAGGCGGTAGTCATCATCTTTGAGATACAAAGTTTCGCGCTTTCCCGGAGGCTGTTGGTCAATGAAGCAAAAAGGGCAGCGATTGTTGCACTGAATTAGTCCATCAAAAAGAGCAGTTTCAAATTCCACTCCCAAGTCTTCGTCATACTCTTTTTCTATTTCTAACTTGTGTGTTTTGCCTTTGGCATCTAAAACTTCTAGTTCGAGAAATTCATCCGCGCACAGGAATTGATAGTCGATCAAGTCGCGGGGTTTTTGGCCGTTGACGGCGACGATTGAGTCTCCGGCTTCAAATCCGATTTCGGCGCCGATGCTGTCGGGGATGACTTTGGTAATTAGGGCTGGACGTGTTGACAATTCGCTCATGGTTATATTATCGGTTTTTGCTTGAAGTTTGCTAAAGGCGATCGCCTTTAGCATTAGGGTTAGTTCTGGGTTGTGAATTTATTTGAGCTGTGACAGAATAAAGCAAAAATATTTAATTTATGAAATTCAAAATCTGGACAGGACTCATGACCGCGTTAGTTGCCGGTACCACCAGTATACTATTTTGTCAACCCAGTCGTGCGGGAAATGATAGCTTTTTTAACAACCGTACTCTCAAATATATTAACACTGTGATTCTGAATGCAGAACCCGGGGTGTGCGCTGCTGTTAATCAAGAGGATACTTGTACGAATAGGACTTTGCTATTCACTCTCAAGCAGGGGAGTGATGCTGACGCTACCTTGAAAAAACAGCCCAAAGTTGACTTAACAGTCGTAGAGTTTATCAACAGTCAAAATTACAGCGTTGCTAAGATTGGCAACTCAGATTTGGTAGCAGAGCAGAAAGCTGAGGATTTCTTGATTCAGGGTGAGAAAAAGTATGAAAAAGGAGATTATCAGGGTGCTATACAAGCTTTTAACCAAGCAATTAAACTTAATCCTAATTATAGCGAAGCCTACGGCAACCGGGGAATTGCCCGCTATGGTTTAGGAGACAAGCAGGGTGCTGTAGCCGATTTCAACCAAGTTTTGCGAATTAATCCTAACGATGCCAAAGCCTACTTAAACCGGGGAGTTGCCCGCGATGATTTAGGAGACAAGGAGGGTGCTGTAGCCGATTACAACCAAGCTTTACGAATTAATCCTAATTATACCGAAGCCTACTACAACCGGGGACTTGCCCGCTATGAATTAGGAGACAAGGAGGGTGCTTTAGCCGATTACGACCAAGCTTTACGAATTAATCCTAACTTAGCCCAAGCCTACTACAATCGGGGAGTGGCCCGCTATGAATTAGGAGACAAGCAGGGTGCTGTAACCGCTTACAACCAAGCTTTGCGAATTAATCCTAACGATGCCAATACCTACACCAACCGGGGAATTGCCCGCTATGAATTAGGAGACAAGCAGGGTGCTGTAGCCGATTTCAACCAAGCTGTGCGAATTAATCCTAACTTAGCCCAAGCCTACAACGGCCGGGGGGTTGCCCGCCGTGGTTTAGGAGACAAGGAGGGTGCTGTAGCCGATTTCAACCAAGCTTTGCAAATTAATCCTAATTATGCCAATGCCTACAACAACCGGGCAAATGCCCGCTCTGAGTTAGGAGACAAGCAAGGTGCTGTAGCCGATTACAACCAAGCTGTGCGAATTAATCCTAACTTAGCCCAAGCCTACAACGGCCGGGGGGTTGCCCGCACTGAATTAGGAGACAAGCAGGGTGCTGTAGCCGATTTCAACCAAGCTTTGCGAATTAATCCTAACTTAGCTGGTGTCTACTTAAACCGGGGAGTTACCCGCGCTGACTTAGGAGACAAGCAGGGTGCAATTCAAGACTTTCAGAAAGCAGCAGACTTATTTCAGAAGCAAGGAGATAAAAACAACTATGAAAAAGCTATTAACATTCTGAGGAGACTTCAATAAAGTGCCGCCTTACTAATCGCTAATGCCCGATTAACACCTGACAAATCCTCTGTCCTTCTATCTAAGCGAAGTTTGTACGAGGAACATAGCTTTGAAGTTCCTCCCTGTCGATCGCTTGCAATTAGTGTAGAAAGGCGAGTATGTTTAATTTCAAAGCTATTTTATTCGCAGGTAAAATCAATGAAAAATTTTAACAAACGGACGATCGCGTTGATTGGTGCAGTTGCCATAAGTGCGATCGCACAACCAACCGCAGTTTTCGCTATATCTGTTCAGGTTCCGAGTGCGTCTGTGGTGGCCCAGACGAAAGCTGAGGATTTCTTGATTCAGGGTGAGGAAAAATATGAAAAAGCAGATTATCAAGGCGCTATAGCCGCTTACACTCAAGCAATTGTGCTTAATCCTAATTATGCCGAAGCCTACAACGGCCGGGGAATTGCCCGCTATCGTTTAGGAGACAATAAGGGTGCTGTAGCCGATTTCAACGAAGCTTTGCGAATTAATCCTAATTATGCCGCAGCCTACACCAACCGGGGGAATGCCCGCGATGACTCAGGAGACAGCCAGGGTGCACTCGCCGATTACAACGCAGCTTTGCGAATTAATCCGTCAGATGCTATTGTCTACTACAACCGGGGAGTTACCCGCTCTCGTTTGGGAGACAACAAGGGTGCTGTAGCCGATTACACCGAAGCTGTGCGAATTAATCCTAACTATGCCTCTGCATACTTAAACCGGGGACTTGACCGCTATGAGTTAGGAGACAATAAGGGTGCTCTAGCCGATTTCAACGAAGCTTTGCGAATTAATCCTAATTATGCCGCAGCCTACACCAACCGGGGGAATGCCCGCGATGACTCAGGAGACAGCCAGGGTGCTCTAGCCGATTACAACGAAGCTTTGCGAATTAATCCTAACTATGCCTCTGCATACTACAACCGGGGAGTTACCCGCTCTCGTTTGGGAGACAGCCAGGGTGCTCTAGCCGATTACACCGAAGCTGTGCGAATTAATCCTAACTATGCCTCTGCATACTTAAACCGGGGCGTTACCCGAGCTAAAGGGGGAGACAAGCCCGGGGCGATGCAAGACTTTCAGAAAGCAGCAGACTTATTTCAGCAGCAAGGTGATCGAGATAACTATCAAAAAGCCATTAACAATATGCGGAAGCTTCAATAAACTGCAAAAACTCCCCAAAGGTCGAGCGCACTACTAATCGCTAAAAAATAGAATTCCCTGATCCTCGACTTCTTAAAGAAGTCGAGGATCTAATTAAATATTATCAGAATCCGATAATTTTTTTTTTCTATCTTTCGTTACTATAGAACCTCTGAATGAGTTGTGTAAATAAAAGAAAAGTGGTCAGCTCACATTCAAGAAAAAAAGGGGGGAGACAAATCTTTCGCCTTCCTCCTTAACGGCACGCGCGCACATTTTCTCTAAATCGTCCCGATCTAAATTTATTTTTCACTGAATCAATAGATTCTCTAGATTCTCTTGCTGTTGAGGTTTCCGACTTTCTTTCATTGATAATATTTTTGTAATGGGGCGTTCTATTTCTGAATTAGACCGAGAGCTGAGCGACTTATGTCACTCCTACTGCTATCGAATTTATCTTTTAAATATTGTTCACTGCCCCACCTGCAAGCGCGGTCAAAATCGCCACGCCAAAAGCCAACCTGTACCACACAAACACCCACGTATTTTGAGTTTGCAGGAACTTCATCAGCCAGGCGATCGACAAATAAGAAAACACAAATGCCGAAATCGTTCCCACGATCAAAGCTGCAAGTCCAGCATCGCCGATTCCTTCTCCGAAAGCACCCTTCAATTCCACTAATCCAGCCAGAGTAATTGCCGGAATTCCCAATAGAAAAGAAAACCGCGCGGCGGCGGGTCTTTCCAATCCCATAAACAATCCTGCTGTTAGGGTAGAACCCGATCGCGAACACCCCGGAATCAATGCCATTGCTTGAGCTAATCCCATCAAAATACCGTCTTGAACAGTTAACTTTTCATAAGTGCGATTGCGCTTGCCAATTTTTTCTGCTATTGCTAACAGCAGGGACATGACAATCGAAGCAATGGCGATCGCACCCAAACTTCTCAGCGGCGACTTGTCAAAATCTGGAACCAATGCCTTGATTAGCAGCCCAAAAAAGACTATAGGTATTGTTCCCAAAGCAATCCCCAATGCGATCCGAAACTCTGGCGATTTGTAGTCGCGCCGCACCACGGCATCTACAGCACCAAAAGTTATAGTTGTCAAGTCTTGCCAGAAATACCAAAGCACTGCGACAATACTGCCCAACTGAATTACAGCAGTATAAGCAACCCCGGGATCGCCCCATCCAAGGGCGATCGGCACTACCTTCAAATGAGCGCTGCTGCTGATAGGCAAAAACTCTGTTAATCCCTGTACAATTCCTAAAACAATGGCCTGCACCAGATTGATTTGAGCCTGGCCGGAAACATCAGCAGCGGGCGTTTGGGCGAGGAGTGCGTCAAGCAAAGCTATCATTAGTTGTAAATTCCCAGTTGTCAGTTTCTAGTAATCAGTTTAATTTAAGATCTTGCACCCTTCTGGGAAGCTAGAAGCCCACCCCACCAACAATAAATTTTATTGTGGCGCGGACACTTCCAGCCCGGCCCTGAAAAGCCGATCGCCAATAGTGCTCTTCGGTCAGTAGAATTGCCTTGTCGATCGCTAAAACAAGCAAACTATGATAGCCGATCTCAAACTACTTTAACCTACTCAACAACATTTGCCTACATTTGGGTGATAAAATTAGGAAAGTTTTTGCATCTGATTTCGCTTTCCTTACAGCAACTGCCAACAACCTATGATATTTATTGAGAAAAAAAAATCACTTGTTACTGCTGCTTCTGGGCTGGGCTTGCTGCGGCGAATCTTGTCAGCCAGTCTTTTAACAGTCGCGATCGCACTTAGCTTGATACTGCTAACCGGCACGCCACCAGCCTTAGCATCTCTCACAGACGATCGCTATGACGGTACAATCTTTGCCCTTTACGCCGGCAACGGTTCCCTAGTTCCTCCTAAAGTAAAACTCACAGATTCTTTCAAACGCAATAAACCCGTATTGTTAGTGTTTTACACAGACGACAGCAGCGACTCCAAGCAATACGCGATCGTCGTCTCTCAACTCCAGGAATTTTACGGCCGCGAAGCCGATTTTATGCCTATAACAGTTGACTCTTTGCCTCCGCAACCGTCACCGAAAATCACCGAACCGAGCCATTACTACGAAGGTTTCGTACCTCAAACTGTCATCCTCGACCAATCGGGAAAAGTAGTTTTTAACGCGAAAGGACAAGTACCGTTTGAACAGGTAGATGATGCTTTTAGGAAAGTATTTGACTTGCTGCCAAGAGAAAAATCTCTCCCGCTGAAACGCCGCGTCGTGAACGAGCTTAATATCGAATTGTCGAAGTAATTAGTCATTAGTCATTAGTCATTAGTCATTAGTCATTAGTCATTAGTCATTAGTCATTAGTCATTAGTCATTAGTCATTAGTCATTAGTCAACGGTCAACGGTCAACGGTCAACAGTCATTAGTCATTAGTCATTAGTCATTAGTCAACGGTCAACGGTCAACAGTCATTAGTCAACGGTCAACAGTCAATCGTCATTCTGCCTCAGTAATTCTTTACAAACACGATCTCAGGTAGCAGGGCAAAATGGACGTGAACTATTTAAACTTTAAACCATGAGTAGAACCTTAATTCCTGTGATTCTCGCCGGCGGTAAAGGCGAACGTTTTTGGCCACTAAGTCGCAAACAGCGCCCCAAGCAGTTTTTAAGTCTCGATGGTAGCGGCAAGAGTTTGCTGCAAGCTACTGCAGAAAGACTTTTGACCTTAGGTAACGGTTGGGATGATTTGTGGGTAGTAACGTCGTCCATGTTGGCTGCGGGAGTGCGCGAACAGTTGCCGCTGTTACCGCCGGAGAATTTGCTGGCGGAACCGGAGGGCCGGGATACTGCGCCGGCGGTGGCTTGGACGGCTATAGAAACGGCCAAGCGTTACGGCGAGGAGGCGGTTGTCGGGTTTTTCCCGGCGGATCACTGGATTGGGGAACCCGAGGAGTTTGTCAAGACTTTGGAGGCGGCGGCTGAGTTGGCGAGAAATCAGGATGCGATCGCCACTTTGGGAGTAAAACCGAGTTATGCTTCCACCGGCTACGGCTACATCGAACAAGGTGAGGAAATTGGCAGTTTTGGGGGTTTTCCGGCTTATCGGGTGGCGAGGTTTACGGAAAAGCCCGATCGCACAACTGCTGAAGAATTTGTAGCCAGCGGCAAGTTTAGTTGGAACGGCGGCATTTTTGTATTTCGAGTCGGAACAGTCTTGACAGAATTGCGAAATCATGTACCGGAAATGATGGCAGCTTTGGAAGCAAAAGGTGCCGCTGCTTACTCAGAATTACCTAAAATTAGCATCGATTACGCGCTGATGGAGAAGACGCAAAAGGCTTGTGTTCTGCCCGTAGGCTTTAGCTGGGACGATTTGGGAGATTGGAATGCGATCGGTCGTTTGCTGCAAGGAGACAAACCGAATGTGGAGTTAGCAAAACACGTCGGAATTGACACCAAAGGCGGCATTTTCTATGCAGCGGATGAGAATGAGGTGATTGTCACCATTGGTTTAGAGGATGTGGTAGTTGTCAGAGATGGCAATGTGACTTTAATTGTGAAAAAAGATAGGACGCAGGAGATTAAACAGGTAATCAAGGTGTTGGGAGAAGATGAGAAATTGAAAGATTTGTTATGATAGAAATAGGGCGATTATCAATCGCCCTTTGGGATTACAATAAATCCCGGAAAAAGCGACCTACAAAAAAATATAAAACAGGCTGTTTTTCCCGAAGCTGTTAAAGAGGTTGAACCCGGCGATAGTAAAACCCATCATTTAATTGTCTTACAGACTAGACTGAGGTTCGGTTTCCCATGTATAATAACTTAAATTATGGAATCGAGCGGTTGAGTACAGAGCGCTATAGAGAAAATAAGCCAATGAACACCTACTTTCAATCCCCTGCTGTCACTCTCTACCAAGGTGACTGCTTAGATGTATTAAACTCACTGCCTAATAATTGTGTCAATCTAATTGTGACAGACCCCCCCTATCATTCTACTAAAAAAGATAACATTACCGGCGACAAAAGATTTAAAAATGATCGAGATTACCTTCACTGGTTAGACAATATAGCCGAGCAATGGCAGCGGGTATTAGCTCCCAATGGCTCTCTCTACTGTTTTGCCTCTAATAAAATGGCAGCAAAAATTGAGGTAATGTTAGGTGAAAGATTTAATGTCCTAGCTTCAATTACTTGGACCAAACCCAATGAACCAGGCTATGATGGATGGAAGCAAAAGACAAAAAAAGAAAGTTTAAGGAGTTGGTATCTTCATTCGGAACGGATTATTTTTGCTGAATCAGCCTCAGCGGCAAATAACAAACAATCAGCTTTTGGTAGCTTGCTCAGAAAAACCCGCGAAGCCGCAGGGCTCTCAACTATTCAGCTAACAGAAGCTATTAATGAGTATGGCAGTGTCAATCACGGTGGTGCAGTATCAAATTGGGAGACCGGCAAAAACATCCCCAGTCGTGAACAATATCAAAAACTAAAATCGGTGTTGTCTAAATTTAGCCCTCAAGTCCCAGAATTACCTGATTATCAAGAAATAATCCGACCTTTTTCTGTAACTGCCAATATACCCTATACCGATGTTTGGGATTTCCCAACAGTTAGACCTTACCGGGGTAAACACCCAGCAGAAAAGCCATTAGATATGATTACTCATATTATTGAAGCCAGTTCTTATCCTGGTGATATGGTACTGGATTGCTTTGCAGGTTCAGGCGTGGTTGGAGAAGCAGCCAAAATGTTAGGTCGTAGAGCTATGCTGATTGAGATTGAAGAAAGTTTGTGTCACAAAATAACTTTACGGTGTTCTGATATATCACAGCCATTACCCAAGTCTAAAACATCAGAATTTGACTGGAAAAAAGAATTTTTGTTTCAAAATTTATTAAATAATGTGTCTTCGGAAAAATAATTAGGGCTTGCTGAAAAAGTCAGAAAACAGCATTTAGAAAGATGAGTGAATTTGAGCTGGCCTCGGCAATATAAGTTTTGTCAATCTTGTGATGGCGAAACATAGCTTTTACCAATGATTTAAGCCAAAAAACATGAC
>NZ_JANMZH010000285.1:0-1983 GCF_031383065.1 Microcoleus sp. OTE_8_concoct_300
GAGTCCTTATTCAACGGTCAACGGAGAAAATACAGTCAAATTTCTGCAAGAAATCAAAAAACGTCATCCTGAGCAAAGATTACTATTGATTTGGGATGGCGCTTCCTACCATAGAGGAGAGGAAATGAAGAAGCTGTTAGCTATAGAAAACGAAGAAAAAAGACCAGAAGAATGGTCAATTACTTGGGGCTTGCTGAAAAAGTCAGAAAACAGCATTTAGAAAGATGAGTGAATTTGAGCTGGCCTCGGCAATATAAGTTTTGTCAATCTTGTGATGGCGAAACATAGCTTTTACCAATGATTTAAGCCAAAAAACATGACAAAAGGTTTTTGTTGTGAAATAGACAGAAAAAAAGCCAAAAAGCCTGCCGTAGCAGGGCAGAAAGATTCATCACCAGAAAAGTTATTGCGATGCTTGTTTCAGAAGTATTATCAAGTTTAGCCATCACTCTACCGAGGCTGAATCTTCTTTTGGCTTCTCCAAATTTGCCCTCGATTGAGTTACGAATTCTTTCGTCTAATTGAGCTTGTTTTTTTATTGATTTGCTCAGATTTTTGGGAGGTCTTCCTAGACGGACACCGCTCATTCTGATGCCGATTTCTTTGCACCAAATTCTATTTTCTTCTGTTCGATATATCCGATCTACATGAATTGATTCAGGGTAAAATCCGGTGAATTGTTTAAATGCTTCTACTTGTCTTTTAAGGTCTCCTGATTCGTTGAAGTTATCCCAACTAATTCGGTCTAAAAATACGTACCCATTTCGACAACTAGCTGACAGTTTTGCCCCAAACTCAACGGATTTCCCGGCTTTTCCTCTCACTATAGGCCGGATATGTGGTTGCTTTAAACTTACTATTCTGTCGGGAATACTATGTTCTTTCTTTTCATACATTGACAACTGTTGACGGTAGACTTCGGCAACTACTAACAGCATTCTATAATGAGATTTCTTTAGTAACTGTAGCTCACCCATTCGCTCTATATTCGCCAAATTTCTTTGAATGTATTGCAGTTGTTTTTTAATTGCTTTTCTTCTTGCTTTTCGTCGTGGCTTTTTTTGTTTTGCTATGGTTAGGTATTCTTTTCTGGCTCTGTTTCGATATGTCCTCGGCTTTTTTTTTACGGGTGATTTAGTTTGATTGTGTAGGGCATCTATTATTTTTTCAGTATGTTCTCGCGCTTGATTTAATAGTCCTAAGTCGGTCGGATATTTAAGATCGGCTGGCGCACAGGTTGCATCTAATATTAATTTTCCTTGATTTTTGGGTTCACTTAGGTCTGATGACTTTTTTTCTACTTCTTCTCCTTGTACTTGGGTCTGGTCTTTGACCATTTTTTCATTGATTTTATTGACTAGGTTCACACCTATTCTTTGCCGAAAATAAACGAACATGGATGAGTCGAATGGTGCTTCATTACTATAGCCACTTAGACCTAGGAAGTATTGTAGGTATGGGTTTTCTCTTATTTGTTCTACTGTTTCAGAGTCGCTAGTTCCTAATCTTTCTTTGATTATTAATGCCCCCAATGCTATACGAAACGATTTGGCAGGGGCTCCCGTTGAGCAGGTGAAATTTTTGGCATATTCATCTTCAAATTCTGACCAGGGAATTATTTTTGCCATGATTACCCAACGATTATTCTCTGATAATTGTCCCTGTCCGTGAAGGTCAAAGTTGGACGGTGCTTTTGGGGTTGGGTCAAGTTTTCGGTACATGAACGAAAGTGATGCTGTGCATGGCTTTTGACTGATTTTACCTCATAGTCTTACACTTTATCCGCGCCGATCGCGAGTCAAAGTCTTTTCAGATAAGGCTTTTAGGCTTATTCAGCAAGCCCCAATTAGGAGACAATACGCAGGCGATCGCCGATTACAACACAGCACTCGGCATCGATCCACAAAATGTTTATGCGTATTATAACAGAGGTTGCGTTCGCTATAAATTAAAACAAATGCAGCTTGCAATTGAAGACTTTGA
>NZ_JANMZH010000304.1:0-1369 GCF_031383065.1 Microcoleus sp. OTE_8_concoct_300
AGTCAAGTCTGCCCTTTTTAAGTTTGCTTCTATCAGATTAGCTCCGATCAAATTAGAAAATCGCAGATTTGCTCTTTCTAAATTGGCACCTCGAAGACAAGCATATTGTAGATCGGCACTGTCAAGTTTTGCTTGTTCTAGATTCGCATTAGTTAAATTCATTCGTGACAGAGCAACTTGGTGCAAATTAGCTTTCTGGAATTTAGCTTTTTGAAGTTTTGCCTCAGTCAATATTGCCTCGGTCAAATTTGCCCGAGTTAAGTCCGCTTCCACTAAGTATGCCTCAGTCAAATCAGCCTTATTCAGATTCGCTTTACTTAGGTTCGCTTTATGCAAAGAAGCTAAACTTAGGTCAGCACTATCTAGACTTACACCGCTCAGATTTGCTTCGTCTAAATTGGTACTAACTAATTTAGCGTTATTCAAGTTTGCTCCTATTAGAGTTGCCCGCTCTAAGTCAGCATAATTTAAAATAGCACTATTAAAATTAGACCAACTCAAATCTGCACCACTTAAATCAGCCCAACTCAGATTTGCTGAACCAGCTACTACCTTACTTAAATTAGCACCCGTCAGCGATGCCTTCGTGAGGTTTGTACTCTGAAGGTAAGCCCCAGTTAAAATAGCCTCACTCAAGTCTGCACCTGAAAGATTTGCATTGTCTAAATTTATTCCACTCAAGTCAGCACCTTTGAGATTTTCTTCGCTGAGATTGACTGAATGAAATTTTCGTTCGCCTTTGGCGTATCTTTCTAAAAGTTCTTTAGCATTCATAAATAATCGATCGCCCTCACGTCCCAAAAATCAATATACCATCCGGGCGAATCCGCGTGCACGAGCCGTCAGGCGCGTGCATGATTATGAGATTTCACACCACAGGAGTACCCGTCAAAGAATGTCAGCCCGCAATAAACTTCATCGCCACACCATTCATGCAGTAACGTTTGCCCGTAGGTGCAGGGCCATCATCAAATACGTGACCCAAATGCCCGCCACAGCGACGGCAATGCACCTCAATTCTAGTCCCAAACAACGAATTATCGATCGATGTGGCGATCGCCCCTTTGATCGGATCGTAAAAACTTGGCCAACCAGTACCGCTATCAAATTTAGTTTGCGACGCAAAAACTGGCAAATTACACCCAGCACACGCATAAATTCCCTTGCCATATTGCTTGTCGAGAATGCTAGTATGAGAGCGTTCAGTAGCGTGTTTTCGCAACACATTAAACTGTGCCGGAGTCAAAAGTTTGCGCCACTCTGCCTCAGTTTTAGTAACTTCAAAAACACCATTACTAGCAGCCATAACATCTGACTTCCCAGGTAAACAGGATGATAACAATGCCATGCTGACTGTTGCTACACCAGC
>NZ_JANMZH010000326.1:0-26160 GCF_031383065.1 Microcoleus sp. OTE_8_concoct_300
CGCAGCACGGGCGGTTTGATTTCTATTCTCAATGATGATATCAATCAACTCGAACGTTTTTTGGACGACGGCGCTAATGAGGTAATTCAGGTAATGACAACGGTTGTTGTGATTGGCGCGGCTTTTTTTGCTGCATCTCCTCTTGTTGCTGGGCTGTCAATGCTGCCGATACCTTTTATTATTTGGGGTTCGATCGCCTTTCAAGATCGCCTCGCTCCTCTCTATGCTGATGTGCGGGAAAAGGTAAGTTTTCTGAACGGGCAACTGTCGAATAATTTGATGGGAATTACTACTATTAAAAGTTTTACTTCCGAAGATTATGAAATTCAGCGCATCGAAACACAAAGCCAAGCTTACCGCCAAAGCAACCGACGGGCGATCGCACTTTCGGCTGCTTTTATTCCGCTGATTCGGGTTGTGATTTTCTTGGGGTTTATTGCAACACTATTTCTGGGCGGTTTGGAGGTGGTGGCGGGCCGGTTGTCTGTGGGAACTTACAGCGTTTTAGTGTTTATGACCCAGCGGTTGCTGTGGCCGCTGACTCGCCTGGGAGATACTCTGGATCAATACCAGCGCGCCATGGCTTCTACTAATCGGGTGATGGATTTGTTGGATACTCCGATCGCAATTCACACAGGTGATATTCGGCTGCCGCTTAGTTCGATTAAGGGTGAACTGGAATTTAAAAATGTTACGTTTTCTTACAATCAAAGAAAACCGATTTTGCAGTATTTTTCCCTGACTCTGCCGGCGGGAAAAACTACTGCGATTGTTGGCGCGACTGGTTCGGGAAAAAGTACGCTGGTGAAACTAATTTTGAGGCTGTACGAGGTACAGTACGGGAATATTTATCTCGACGGGATAGAATTAACTAACCTGAATTTAAAAGATTTGCGGAGAGCAATCGGATTGGTGAGTCAAGATGTGTTTTTGTTTCACGGTACGGTGGCAGAAAATATTGCTTACGGCAGTTTTGAGGCAAGTAATCGAGAGATAGTAAATGCTGCTAAAATTGCTGAAGCGCACGAGTTTATCGCCCAATTGCCGGACGGTTACAAGACTATTGTAGGGGAACGCGGTCAAAAATTGTCGGGGGGACAGCGGCAGCGAATTGCAATTGCGAGGGCTGTTTTGAAGAATCCGCCCATTTTGATCCTTGACGAAGCTACTTCAGCGGTGGATAACGAGACGGAGGCGGCAATTCAGCGATCGCTCGAACGAATTACCAAGAATCGCACTACAATTGCGATCGCCCACCGTCTTTCTACTGTCCGCAATGCTGACTGCATTTTTGTGATGCATGAGGGGATAGTGGTAGAATCGGGGCAGCACGAACAACTTGTGGAACAGGACGGAGTTTATGCGTCGCTCTGGCGCGTGCAATCTGGTATAAAATAAAAACGCAGCAGTTTTTGGGAATTGGGAATTGGTAATTGGCAATTGGTAATTGGCAATTGGGAATTGGGCATTGGTAATATCATGTCTGGTAGCATCATAAGTATCTGGGCGGGGCGGGTTGAGATAATTAGTTTGACAGGTAGATTGTGGGTAAAACCCGCCCCTAGGAGATCGAAATTTATCCGATCGCGAATCAACCAGACATGATATATAGCAATCCTCGCATCAGTTTCAATAACTGGTTTAACTGGTTCCCTGGCTCTGCCTGGGAACCGATGTCCAGAGGCTCTGCCTCGGCTGCAACAATGGAGGCATAGCCTCCGGATCTGCGTTACCAGGCTCAGCCTGGTAACGAGTAACTTCCAGGCTGAGCCTGGTAACGAGTATAATCATTTGCTATAGTTGGTAATTTGAATCCTAACTAATGACAACTGCCAACTGCCAAGTGCCCACTGACTGCTGACTGCTGACTGTAAAATATTAGTTTATACAAACAAGAAGAGAAAATGTTTCTATTTGATAGCCCTGAGTCCAAACCCAACGAAAATAGCTGGAGTCGGAAATTAGATAAATTTGTGAAAGCTAATCAACATGAATTGGCTGCTTTGGCTTGGGGGCTATTTCTGGAAAGGGGAGAGGAAAGCGAGGAGATTTTGGCAATTGATATTGCAGAAACTGCGCGTTTTGTGTATTGTAAGAAAGAGGCGGTTGAGGAGTTGAACCGTCAAGTGAGAAGTCATATTCAGGAAGTTGTAGGTGTGTTGAACGCTCACAAGCCTGAGAAGGAAGTGGCGATTTTGGCGATCGGTGAAGGTCAAATTAAGTTGATTCTTTTTGAACCTAAGCCTGAACCTCCTGTTTGTTTTGAGGAAGCCGCAACAGATGTTGATACTTTGTTGGCTAAGCTGGAACAGCAGATGGTTGAATGTATGAAAGGATAAGATTGCTCGGATCTTGAAATCGCGTCTACACAAAGGAAGTCCGAGCAGAGGGGGACTAAGAAATGATATCATGTCCGGTCGAGCGATCGCGATTTTTGTAGGGGCGGGTTCACCAACAATACGTGCCAATAATTGACCATCTCAAAAACCCGCCCCGACCGGGATATTATGGTTAATCATCGGACATGATATGAAAGGAGTATTTAAGCCTCATTTAGTATCAGTTGTCCGAGGGCTTGGATGACGCTGGAACGGACTTCTGGTGAGGTGTCTTTCAAGGCTTTAACTAATATGGGTACCATCGCGACATCTCCCATTTTTCCCAGTGCTTCTGCTGCTTTCGCCCTGACAGGGGGGCGGGCATCCTCTAGGGCGGTGCAGAAGGTGTCTAGCACCATCTGATAGTATGCGGGATTTTGAATCATGCTGTTAGCCTCGGGTTTGGATCGCGCTTACTTTTGTATCAAACTTTTGGCAAGACTTACGCACTCCGCCAAAGAAACCGGGTTTTTTACTTAATCTCTGGGTAACAAGGAAGTATTTTGGTAAAAACCCCGTTTCTGACCTCCCGTGCGTAATTCCTATGGCTAGTTCACGTCTTCGGATATGCCTTCGACGAAGCCAACGCCTGCTTTGCCCCAGACGCTTGATTCGGCGAAGTGTTCGCCAACTTTCACCGCTGCATTTTTGGCACCGTTGTAAAGCTGTTTGAGGCTGATTAGGTTTTTCCACTCTATACGTTTTTGCTCTTTGATTTCCTTAAATTCTGCATCAATAATAATGCGTGCTTGTTGCTCGTCTTGCACATTAGTATATTTTTTTTCTAATGCCTGGATGATTTGCACCACTGCATTTAGTGCAGCTTCAGGGGAGGATTGCTGGGCGGCTGGGATGTTTTGAGTAACGTTGGGATTGCTGTTTTCAGCGGCATAGTTAACGGCGATGATGGCATTTGGTTGGTTAAAGATGGGTGATTGGTTTGACATCAGTATGAGTTCCTTGACAGATTGTATGTCTAGGCTAGCAGAAGAATTCGCCGGATTGCTGCGACTTTCCGGGAGTAGGGACAACTGACGTATCGGGTAGTTGTAGTATTTGCAGGCGGCTGGGATGGCGAGGATGAGGCGGTGAAATTCTTTGCCCAATTCGGAGGGGATTAAGGTAAGGAGGTGGGGGAGATGGGGGGCGACTTTCTCTGCGTGCTGCTTAGCGATATTGCCTAAGGCATCTGCCGCCATCCTACGTACATAATAGTCTGAATCTTTAACGAGTTTAAGTAATCCCGTTATCGCCTTCTCGTCACCGATATGACCTAAGGCCACTGCCGCCCTCCGACGCACACCAGAGTCTGAATCTTCAACGAGTTTAAGTAATCCCTGAACCGCTTTCTCGTCACCGATATTGCCTAAGGCATCTGCCGTGCTACTACGCACATCAGAGTCTGAATGTTCAACGAGTTTAAGTAATCCCGTCATCGCCTTCTCGTAACCGATATTGCCTAAGACCTCTGCCGCCCTCCATTGCACATAAGAGTCTGAATGTTCAACGAGTTTAAGTAATCCCTGAATCGCCTTCTCGTCACCGATATTGCCTAAGGCATCTGCCGCGCTACTACGCACATCAAAGTCTGAATCTTCAATGAGTTTAAGTAATCCCGGAATCGCCCGACCGTCACCGATTTTTCCTAAGACATCTGCCGCGCTCATACGCACAGAAGAGTCTGAATGTTTAACGAGTTTAAGTAATCCCGGAATCGCCTTCTCGTCACCGATATTGCCTAAGGCATCTGCCGCCATCCTACGCACAGAAGAGTCTGAATATTCAACGAGTTTAAGTAATCCCGGAATCGCCTTCTCGTCACCGATATTGCCTAAGGCATATGCCGCGCTAGTACGAACAGAAGAGTCTGAATGTTCAACGAGTTTAAGTAATCCCGGAATCGCCCGATCGTCACCCATATTGCCTAACGCATCTGCCGCCATCCTACGCACATCAGAGTCTGAATGTTCAACGAGTTTAAGTAATTCCGGAATCGCCTCATCCGATCGCACTTCCCCCAAAAGCTCAGCCTTCAACCACCCCGGCACATCCAACCCATCCAGCAACCCAACCGTGCGCTGCTGAAACTCCCGCTGCACCTCCCCCGCCAGCCGCGCCCCCAACATCAAATCCACATCCAATGCCAGCCCCACCACCCGCACCGCCTGCACCTCATCCCGCAACAACGACAGCATGAACGCCAGAGGCTCCGTCCATTTAAAATAATTCAAATAGAAATGCTGCAACCGTTCATCATCGATCGCATCAATATGCCTTTCAGCCAACAGTTTCAGCAATGCCCGCCCTGCATAATACTCCTGAAATAATTGGTGATGAAACTCAATTTCCTCCGGTTTTGCCGCCACCTGCAACAGATGGTGCTCCAGCAAATCCTCTAGCCACTCCTTCGCCTTGGTTGGCGCATCCAGCACCCCCCGATCGCCCAACCAGCCCTCCAAAATCCCCTCAGCCCGATCGCGAGAAATCGCCACCCAACCATCCGTGGGGCGCTGCGAGTCACCCTGCAACATCACAAAAGCCAACTGCTGCAAAACCTCCGACTTGAATAGCTGAAAACCATCCGAAACCCACGCACCGCGCTTAAACTCCTCATACTGGCGATCGAACTCCTGAAACAACTCGCCCTTACTCTGGGGAATTTTCCCGCTATTTTTAAACACCTTACACATCATTTCCAGTAGTAACGGCGTTTCGGCAATCTCTCGCAGGCGATCGCCCAATTGTCGCAGCAGCGAATCCCCATGTTGCGGCAAATGCTTGTGTACAAACTCCCGCATCTGCGGTTGCGTCAGCGCGCACATCTCCAGTTGTTGCTCAATGCCCAAAGATCCGCCCAACGCCAAATCCCGCGTCGTGAAAATCATCGGCGTATCGGAATTTTCTTCGCGGAATAGCTGCAAATCCTGCCGCCTTTGTTGCGATGGCATCTCATTCACGCCATCCAGCAACAGCAACAACTTGCCATCCAGCAACAAATCATCCACCTCTTCCCGGCAAACTCTCAGCTTTGCCTGTCGAAATTCGGCACAGATTGCTTCTAAAATCGAGCGATCGCTCCTCAACTGCACCAACACCGGAATCGGTCGATCGCCCTCCTTGAGCGCTTCTGATGCCCATTCCCACCGAAAACGCTGCAAAACCGTCGATTTTCCCGAACCGGGCTTGCCCACTAGCAGCACATTTCCCTGCTGCACGTACTTGCGGAGTCCCGCCAGCACTTCCAGCCGCTCGATTTTCGTTTCTGGTTTATTTTGTGCGGATCGAGGTTGCGATCGATCCTCCGGTGGCTTTTCCACCCGCACCTCCACCTGTAAATCCGTCAGCGTGTAGAGATGCTGTTGTTTTTTATAAGACTCAACCAGGGATTGCAGATATTTAGGAAAATCAACTGGTGTCGCCATTTGATTGTAGATTTTAGAATATGGATTTATTATAGATTTTTTCTCGATCGGCGATCGATGCTGAAAATTTGGGAAAAAAGTAGCATCAATATTCTGTGTGAGCAACCATCATCTCGATCCCCCCTAACCCCCCTTAAAAAGGGGGGGACAAGAACTTACTCAAAGTCCCCCGACCTAAGGGGGATTTAGGGGGATCGAAACTTCGATAAAAGCGAGATATTATTATCAATATCAGAATAACCAGCAATCAAAATAACCAACAGGCGGCGCCTCGTCATGCAAAATTTGAGCTCGATCTAAATTAGCTACAGCTTCCGCCAATTCTGTACCTAATTTTACTTCCTGTGCTCTCTCTGTTAATGGAAATGAAAATTGATAGCCATCTTGCAAATATTTTGCCCTAGCAACAATCTCGTCTTTCTCTAAAATAGCGCTGTTAGTCCCAATCAAAACGCTGTTAATATCCTTCCACGGACACACGCACACCTGAGAAAACACGCTTTGAAAAGTCTTGATTTTTTCCGCATAAAACTCATCTCTTTGCAGCAGATTTACCAGCACAACTCCCTCACTTGACAAGCGTTTTTCGCAGAGTTGATAAAATTCTTTCGTGGCCAGCCTGTGCGGAAAGTAGCCGTTGCCAAAAAATACGTCCGTCATGATGATATCGTACTGCATATCGGGATTTTGCTGTTCCAGATACTCTCTGCCGTCTTGAATTGTCACACTCAGCCGATCGTCCAACTGCACCCCAAAACACTGTGTAGCTGCTTCAAGTGCGATCGGATCGACATCCGCACATTCTATAACAGTTTCCGGCAAATAGTGGTGCAAAACTAACGGAATTCTGCCGCCGCCAAAACCAGCAATGTAGATTCTTCGAGGTTGGCTTTGCCACACTAAACCTAACATCATCGCCTGAGTATATTCTGACACTAGATGTAAAGGATTGTTGAGATCGAAAACAGATTGCAGTAAATCTGTATGCAAATTAAGTTTTTCTACTAAAGCTAGCTTAATTTTGTATTTGTCTTTTCTGACTACAACATAGTGAACTCCCGAATCTTGGCAAAAAATGATTCCATCCGGCTGTTGTTGCAGCCAAGCAAGCCGCTGCTGAATGGCGGCTAAATTCATAGGTTGCCAAGTTTTTGGGCGATCCATCATCTGATTTTAATTTTTATTAGGACTAAGGCCAGCGTGTTAAAATTAGTAAGGTGCGTCAATCGATTTTAGATTTTAGATTTTAGATTTTAGATTGACCCCACGGATAAATGCGGGGGCTTGAAGATTTTCGATTTTCGATTTTGGATTGATTCCACGGATAAATCCGGGGGCTTGTACCATCAAGAAATTCTTGGTCAGTTCAAAACTCTCAATAACCTCTTGCAAAAATCCTTTTCATCAATTGATGGGACGGCCTAGATGCCCATCCCACAAGAGTTATTTTTTCTTGTGGGATGGACCGAAGAGCCCGTCCTATTTATTTTTGCAAGAGGTCTAATAATCACTTGATAACGCAAGTCTAACCGCATATTCCACGTTTATAAAAGACACCCGCCTATCGCTCTATCCCTACTTCACAAACCTGGAATACGCTGTATTTCTTAAATTCGCGCAGGCGGAAGAAAGTTAGTATAGACGCGATTTAAATCGCCGAGTCTTCAAAGATATAACAATAGAAATTAAGTAGATTCCAGCCGCTTGTACGCCACCAATTCCAAACCTGAAATCGAAAGTTCCATTTTTTGCCAATCTTGCTGGTCACCTTCCAACTTTTCAAAGGCTGCTGAGGTGAGCAAAATCTCTCCCCGTTCCGCCAAATCCTCTCCCAGCTTGGATGCCAGATTAAATTCCGATCCGTACATATCCTCTCCTTCCAGCATCAAAACATCGCCGCAACCAATACCAATGCAGAGGTAAATATCCATTTCCGGTGGCAATGTCGTGTTGACAGCCGCCGTTTGCTTGTGAGAGTCGATCGCAGCTTCCACCGCCGATTTTACATCGGGAAAAACTGCAAAAATATTGTCTGCTTCCTCCTTAACTACAGTGCCGCCGCATTCGGAAATTATCGGTTTGACAATTCCGTGCATCCGGTGAATCATTGCCAAAAAATGAATAATTCCGTAGCGGACTGTCGTGCGCGAAAATCCCGACATATCCATTACTAAAATAGCGTAATTTTGGCGAAAAGTTTCATTGATTTTCGCATCAATTTCCTCCATTCTTTCGGGATGTTCGTTTCTTTCTTGCAGCAAGCTTTCCAAGTTAGCGCGGTTATTTGTTTTCATTTTAGTTTAATTAAATTCCCAATCGCGACACAGTTCTTGAGGGCGACCAGCAGGATGCACCGCACAATTGATGCTGTCCTTGCCGTAATAATAATCGCAGACTTTGCAAGGTTTAGTTTGCTCTAGTTTTTTCATCAAAATTGCCCGGATTGTCTGCACTCGGTTTCGATACTTGTTTGCATTCGAGTGACTCGGTTCAATTGCCAAAGCTTGCTCGAAAGCTGCTAAGCTGGCCTGGTACAATTTAATAATTTGGGCGCTGTATTTTGTCCAAGCATCGGCGCGGCTTTGATACAGTTCGACTGTACTTAAGTTTAAAATCCCGTATTCTGTCCAAGCGTCCGCTGAAGCTCGATCGAACTTAATATTGGCATTGAGCAAAACTTTTTTTATCGTTGCCAAAAGTTCCCTCGGCTGCCAAGGTTTGCTAACATAAGCCTCGGCGCGATCGATCGCGCTAGACAATAAACCTAACTGCTGTCCCTTTCCTGTTAAAAATACGACTGGTATGTTCCTCGTTTCGGGATTAGCTTTAATTAAACGGCAAACACCGTAGCCGTCCATGCGGGGCATTACGATATCTAACAATACTAAATCCGGGTAAATTTTCTCAATTTTATCCAGCGCTTCCACGCCGTCTGATGCTTGAATTACATTCAATCCGCTGCACCTCAACTGATATGAAATGCACTCCCGCTGGCTGCGGGAATCTTCCACCACTAAAACTGTACTCATCACTCCCCACCTGCTGTTTGAGGTAAACTTGTTCGCTGCTTCGAGCGGCCCATTCTGCAATTAGTTTACCCACATTGAAAGAGTTTGTTATCACTGGCAAGCTAAACTTACTAAAATTGCAACAAATCTTAAACTGGGAAGCAAAGGTGATACTTATCAGAAAATGCTGGTTGCTAATACGCGGACAATTATTCGAGGTTGAGGCGGTAAATATTCGGCTTTTAAGCCTTCATAGCGGCAAAATGTACTGATTTCGGGCGAAAGCCTTGTTGAATTGCAACAGATAATCGGCTACTGTATACGTTGAAGTTCAGAAGGACGACAAATGAATCGATTGCTCCTCACTTTATTGGTAAGTCCGACGCTGTTTGGATCTGTGATGTCTTTGAGCGCGATCGCAAATCCCGCTCAAATTGGCGAAACACCAAGCCAATCGCTTGATTCGCCCAAGTGTGTGCGATCGCCCCACACTCAGCGTCTGAGTTGCGTGCGCCTCCCCGTCAAAACCGCTGCTGCTAATTCTCAACCAAAAATCAGTTGGCAGCGCCCTGCTGACGAACAGGTGGCGATGCTGGATTTTTCGGAAGAAGAAAGCGATGCCGCCGTGGCGATGTTTGGCTGCGACTGCCCGGTTTGTATCAATTCCCTGCGCCAGTTGCGCGGTGTGCCCCTGTTACCGGTGTAAGGGCGATCGATCTCATATGTTGCACCATTGTCAATTAACCTTTTATGAACAGGCAAGATGCCTGTTCCACAAGAAAATTTATCTTTTGTAGAACAGGCATCTTGCCTGTTGCTGACAATGGTGCAAGATATCCGATCGATTGTCAATTAACCTTTTATGAACAGGCAAGATGCCTGTTCCACAAGAAAATTAACCTTTTATGAACAGGCCGGAAAGCCTGTTGCTGAAAATAGTGCAAGATATCGCAGCGATTGTCAATTAACCTTTTATGAACAGGCAGGATGCCTGTTCCACAAGAAAATTGATCTTTTGTGGAACAGGCCGGAAAGCCTGTTGCTGAAAATGGTGCAAGATATCAGATCGATTGTCAATTAACCTTTTATAAACAGGCAAGATGCCTGTTCCACAAGAAAATTGATCTTTTGTGGAACAGGCCGGAAAGCCTGTTGCTGACAATGGTGCAAGATATCAGATCGATCCGACATCATTGGGAGTCAGTGTCAAAAACCTGGTTTCCGATCGCTGCGCGCTTTTGAGTGCCTTTAGCTTTCTCACTTTTAGATAAATTGTAGTCAATTTGTTCCAGGATTTCTAGAGATTTTTTATCTCTCAAAACCGCGTCTCTACTTTTTAGCGAGAACTTGTTTAAGTTGAGCAGTTGCTTGCTCAATTTTTTCGATACTACCTGGATTGACCAATCCGTAGTAGTCAAAAACGTAAACTCGATTATTTTTTGTAGCTGTTAGTTGATTCCAAAATGAATCAGATTTAAATTCATCTAAAATTCCTTCTCCCCGATCGACTATAATGATTACTTCGGGATTAGCCTCTAAAACCTTTTCCGCTGAAAGCGTCACGTAGCCTCGAACCGGGCTATTTCCTTGCAATTGGGCTGCCACATTTTTGACGTTAAACTTACCCAGCAAATCTCCAGCCCAACTGCTTTGATTGGGCGATAAAATCGGTTGTCTGCTTACCAAAACTAAAGTGGCGGGGTTTTGATTCGGGATGTCTGCTAAAAATGTTTGGTAGCGTTTTAACAGAGGTTCGGGATTTGTATTGAGGGATTTAGCTAAAGTTGTTGTTAACTCTTCTAGGGATTTCCAGCTATCAACTTGAGTGAGTAAAGTTTTTATTCCTAGCTGCTGCAATTTTTGCATTGTTTGGTCATGAAATCCCGACGCACCTACCACCAAATCCGGTTTCAATGCGATGATTTTTTCCAAATTGGGAGGCGTGCGTTCGGCAGTGACTGCGGTAATCCCTGTAAATTTGGGGTTGCTGCTGACTAATGCGCTGCCGGGAATTCCTACAAGTTTGGTTGGATCGAGTTGATGGATAATATCGGCGGTTAAAGGTGTTAAAGCTACAACTTTTTGTGCTGATTCGCTGTTAGTTGTTTGTGGTTGATTAACTGGCGAATCAGCAGGAGTTGATTGCTGAATTTGGGGTGAAGTGGCGGCGGAGCAAGCGGTAAATGCTAAACTCAGCAACAGGATAGCGATACGATAAAAAAAAGTTTTGTACATACTTTAGGCGGGAGTTACAGCGAGTTTAGACCAGGTTGAGACAGAATTGACGGGAAGTTCGATCGCACGAGTAAAATGATTGTTGACTGTTGACTGTTGACTGTTGACTGTTTGGATATTTGAACAATACCGATGCAACCGGAAACGATCAGACGGGAAGTTCGATCGCACTTTAGCGCTTAATGATTTAAATATCAATAGTTTACGGTAGATTTTTTATAAAAAACCGCATTTATTGCCTGAATTCGGATTTTTCAAGTATCTCTTAACTTTTATTCTACCCTTTGGAACCACTACTAGGCAATAGTTTAAAGCCTGTGGCACTCAGATAGAACAGCGGATTGTGGCCAGAAGTTAATAGAAATAGTTATGAAGAAATTGAGAACTTAGTGCGAGGACCAGGTTATACTTATCATAAAAGTATTAAGTGTGAAGAGTGGGAGCGATCGCACAAATCTGCAAGCCTACAGAAGTTTCTAAAATGATAGCTTCTACCCCAAAAATTTCAGCTAAATTATCAGGAGTTAAAACTTCTGCGGGAGTTCCTACACAAAAAATCTCCCCTTTATTTAACATAGCAATCCGCGAACTGTACCTAGCAGCTAAATTAATTTCATGCAGCACCGTAATAATCGTCAATTTTTGTTTTAGATTGAGTTGGTTAAGCAACTCTAACAATTGCAACTGATAGCAAATATCTAAATAAGTAGTAGGTTCATCTAATAGCAAAACTTGCGGATTTTGAGCCAAAGCTAAGGCGAGGAAAGCGCGCTGCCGTTCGCCTCCTGAGAGTTGTTCGACAGGGCGATCGCGAAATTCCTCAATCCCAGTTTGAGTGATAGCAACCTCCACCTTTTCCGCATCTTCCTTGCTCAATTCCCACTGCCACCAACCCTGATGAGGAGAACGCCCCAAACTAACTAATTGCCGTACCGTCAAACCTTCTGGCACTGTTTGCTGCTGCGGCAAAATCGCTAATTTTTGAGCGACAACAGCCGCAGGTTGAGTATGAATTGCTTTGCCATCAAGCAACACACTTCCTTGCTGCGGAGTTAGGATGCGACTAACTAACTTCAAGAAAGTAGACTTACCAGAACCGTTGGCACCGATGAGACTCAACCACTCACCAGGTTGTAAAGATAAAGTGATGTTGTGGGCGATCGCAACTTCGCCGTAACCACCAGTTAAATTTTGAATTTCTAAACTCATTCTATTTTGGTAATGGGTAATTGGGCATGGGGCATGGGGCATGGGGCATGGGGCATCGGGCATGGGGCATCGGGCATGGGGCATCGGGCATGGGGCATCGGGCATGGGGCATCGGGCATGGGGCATCGGGCATCGGGCATCGGGCATCGGGCATCGGGCATCGGGCATCGGGCATCGGGCATCGGGCATCGGGCATCGGTTACTAATAAGCTGTTGAGCATTTAAATAGAATGTCAACAAACAATCTAAGTCTTGTGGGGTGGGCGTCTCGCCCGCCCTGAATATGCAATTTAAATGCGTGACAGCTTAACTAATGACTGATGACTAATAACTAATAACTAATAACTAATAACTAATAACTAATGACTAATGACTAATGACTAATAACTAGAACGCCGATAAAGCAGCCAGACAAACAGGGGAGAACCCAACAAAGCCGTAACCGTACCCACAGGCAATTCTACCGCACCCAAACGAGCCAAAAAATCTGCAAAAGTCAACACCCAAGCACCGCCGATCGCACTCAGCGGCAATACAAACCGATAATCATTACCAACCAACAAACGCACCCCGTGAGGCACAACCAATCCCACAAAACCAATCAATCCGCCGATCCTGACAGCACTCGCAGCTAGCAAAGTAGCAACACCCCCAATCAACAAGCGCGATCGCACCAGCGAAACCCCCAAACCAACAGCTAAATCGTCGCCCAAAGCCAGCAAATTTATCCCTCGACCCAAAAAACATCCTAGCAGCAAAGCAGCCAAAATATAAGGTGCAGCCACCTGCAAATCCGACCAACCGCGACCGTTCAAACTGCCGATTAACCAATTCAAAGCAGCTTGCAAGCGGCTGTCTTCAGCTAACAGCAGCAGCGTAGTTTGTATTGCCCCAAACAGAGAACTCACAGCCACACCAGCTAAAACCAAACGTTCCACAGAAATCCCCGTTTTAGTTTTGCCCAAAAAGTAGACCAGCATCGAAGTTAAAATAGCACCTATCCAAGCTGCCAAAGGCACCCAAGTTTGAAATATTCCCAAAGTCAGCATGGTAATCGCAACCAACCCTGCGCCCGCCGAAATTCCTAATACAAAAGGATCGGCTAAACCGTTGCGGAGCAACCCTTGCAGCAAAGCTCCCGACATTCCCAAAGCCGCACCAACCGTCAGCGCCGCCGCAACTCTGGGCAAACGCAATTCCCAGAAAATAGTCTGATTGACAGCATCACCTCGGTGCAGAAATGCTTGCCACAATTGAGCTGAACTCATGGGTACCGCACCAAAAGAAAGCGAAAGGGCGATGGTTAACAGCAAAGCCAATCCTAAGAATACAACTGCCTGAAAAACTCGATATTTTAGCCAGATTTTTTTCACAATATATTATACCGCTTTGCTTTTAGATAAATAGCCTTTTTGCAGAGTTATTTCTGCGCGATCGCCCAAACTACCAAGGGAAAATCCGGCTCGTTTGCTAGCGAATGAATGGAGGGATTGTAAAGCTCCCACCTCGCAAAGTTAGCCACCACACAAGCTCGGTTTCCCCACGCTCCTGTTTGAATGCTTTCTAAATTAAAACCGCATTCAGCAAGCAAGTATTTGATACCAGTCTCTGTCCAGCGAGAGCAGTCTGTAGGATAATCGTGAATGCGAATTAAAAATGGTGTGGTTATTAAAAAGTATCCCTGGCTGTTGAGCATTCTATATATATTTTTTCCAGCGCGGTAAGGCCAAAGTAAATGTTCAAATATCTGCTCGGCAATTATCAAATCAAATGTTTCGTCGAGGCAAGACTCGCAAATGTCAAAATCGGGATATTTGAGCGATTTATAGCTTTTGAAAGACTCCCAATTACCCCAACTATTGCCGGATATTTCTAATACATTCAATCCCTCGGGCTGCAAGCTTTTAACAATTCTGCGCGTTTCGCGGTTCATTATGACTCGACACCAATCTTCGTTAACAGCACTAAATACCATATTTCCTCGATTTTGAACGCTCGAACTCGTTAACTACAATAACGATAACCCATTCACCTGAAGACGGCTTCAGTGCGAACACATGAATGCAGATCAACGTTGATGTTGCAAATCGAACACACCTGCAGCTACAATAAAATTTATAATATTAGCAAAATAAACTACTACTTAGAATCATGTCCGCAAACACCGCGCTACCCGCAGCCTTAGCTAAAATCGTCCAGCGCTTTCAGCGACATTCCGATCCGAAACAGCGCTACGAACAACTGCTGTGGTATGCCAAGCGACTTCCAGCATTTCCCGAAAGCGACAAATTGCCGGAAAACAAAGTTTCTGGCTGCGTGTCGCAAGTTTATATTACCGCAAATTTGGCCGACGGGAAAGTGTTGTATCAAGGCGATTCAGACGCTCAGCTAGTCAAAGGATTAGTGGGCTTGTTGGTGGAAGGTTTGAGCGGATTAACGCCTGCTGAAATTGTCACCATCACCCCAGATTTTATTCAAGACACGGGATTGAATGTGAGTCTGACACCTTCCCGCGCTAACGGATTTTACAACATTTTTCAAATGATGAAAAATAAGGCACTTGCTTGTGAATTGAGCAAGCAAGCCGAAGCAAATTAAAAGAATAAACAGCCATGACTCAAACTACAAATTTAACAAAATCAAATTCGGGCAACTATCCCGCCGCAGCTCAAGAATATCTGTGGAATTGGAAAGAAACGCAAATCAAAGTTATTTACGAAACCCGAGGACAGGGAAATCCTGTATTGCTGCTGCCTGCTTTCAGTACGGTTTCTACACGAGAAGAAATGCGTCCTTTAGCAGAATTGTTAGGTCCCAAATTTCAAGTGGTGAGCTTAGATTGGCCGGGTTTTGGCGAATCGGATCGCCCGCGAATCCACTATCAGCCGCAATTATACCATCAATTTCTCAAAGATTTTGTTGAGTCAATTTTTAATAGTCCTGTTGCTGTAGTTGCGGCAGGTCACGCTGCGGGTTATGCGATGCAGTTAGCGCAATCAAAGCCTAATGTATGGTCAAAGATTGTGTTAGCTGCACCGACTTGGCGCGGGCCTTTGCCGACGATGAGCAAACAGCAAAGCGGGTGGCATGGAATTGTGAGAGAATTAGTACGATCGCCATTACTGGGACAATTCCTATACAAACTAAACACTGCGCCGTCATTCCTCAGTCTCATGTACCGTCGCCACGTCTATGTTGATGCTGCAAAACTCACGCCCGATTTCATCGAAAATAAGTGGAAAGTTACTCAAAAAGCGGGCGCGAGATACGGTCCCGCTGCCTTTGTGACTGGTGGTTTAGATCCGGCAAAAGTGCGATCGGAATTTACAGATAAATTTAAACAGTTAGCAGTGCCGGTGATGGTTGTAGTTGCTGAAAATGCGCCGCCCAAATCCAAGGCTGAAATGGAAGCATTAACGGAATTACCTGGTGTTGAATCGCGAGTTATTCCCGGTTCTTTGGGTATGCACGAAGAGAATGCAGAAGCTTTGGCAAATGCGGTTAAATCTTTTATTGGAGAGAATTAAGAGGGAATGAACCGCAGAGGGCGCAGAGAACGCAGAGGGGAGAAGGGAAGAGGGGATGAATGCAAGCTGTTTTTTTTACGTTAGTTGGGATTGTTTGCTATTGGTTTTGTCTGCCAGTTTATGCTATCACAGAGCCGCCCAGATGGGAGCTTTTCTAGAACTAGCATTTGTCAACGATTTGATGGGAGAAAATGCCGCTGATGAGGGACACAAAAACTGGCATCAAGTTTCTATTAGTAAGATGGAAGCAGCGATTAAACTAATCGGAGCCGAGCATTTTGTTCTCAGCACAGATTTGGGAAGAAAACCCGATCCTTTACCTGCAGAAGGCTACAAGTTATTTGTGGAAAAATTGATGGGCGATGGCATTTCTGGGCGCGAAATTGATTTAATGATGAAGGAAAATCCAGCTCATTTGTTAGGAATTTAGGCGTTTGGTGCAGCGGTGCACCCTACATGACCGAAAGCATCCAGGATACAAGCCCCCGGATTCATTCCTTCGCAGACTCCGGACCCAGAAATAAAAAACCTGTATCCGATGAAACTTGCCCCCCGAATTTATCCGTGGGGTCAATGCTTCAATTCTTTAATCTAAAATCTAAAATCTAAAATCGATTGACTATTCTTGATTGCCTTTGCCCCGCAGGTATCCGTTATCTGCAATGCGCCAAGCACCCCCAGCATTGCCCGTTAAATCGCTATGTTCCACGGTAGCAATGCCATCTCTGTAAATGCCGATCGCCTCACCTTCATTACCATTAATCCGACACCGGCGCACGATCAATTTTCCTCCCAATCCGACACCTATTCCCAAACTGCCGTTGTCAAAAATACTGCAATCTTCCACCGTTGCTTTCCCATTATCCGATATAAAAATTCCGTTCCATACCCCATCATGAATTTGACTGCGGCGGAGGATAGAATTTGCATCAGGGCCGCAAATTCCCACCACAGAATAGTCCGCAGAAGTGATATCGCTGTCTTCTATGATTAACTCGCCTTTGCGAATATCTACAGTGTAATATTTCCCAGTTGCGCTCAGCGTTAAACCGCGCACTAAAGCACTGTCAGTTGCCATTTTAATGCAGTTTGAGCTGATACTTTCAACAACAATGCGATCGACCTCTCCGCTACCGATAATTTCTACCGCTTTGTCGAGAATTAGACTTTCGCGATAAACGCCTGGATGCACGTCAATCCGCGTGCCCGGTGCTGCATTTTTCAGCGCTTCGCTAATAGTAGTATAATCGCCTTGACCCTGCTGAGAAACAACAAATTTTTGACTCTTCAAAACTTTGGGATCAGAAGTAGATGCTTCAATTTGCCCTGACTCTGAGTCAAAATGCTCAGATTGTCGATCGCCTGCTTCGGAAAGTTGCGATGTTAGCTGCAAGCGTTCTTGATAAACTGTCTCTAGCTGATGTTCTAACTCGGATACTTGAGATTGAAGTTGAGCTTGATTCTGGTTTGCTGTCTCGATTTGACTTTGAGTTTCCGAGAGTTGAGAATAAAGGTGTGATCGTTCTCTGTTAGCAGTTTCTAGCTGAGATGCCAAGTCAGAGCTAGTTTGACGCACACTTTCTAACTGACTTTCTAAGTCGGATACTTGAGATTGAAGTTGAGTTTGATTTTGATTAGCTGTTTCGATTTGACTTTGCAATTCCGAGAGTTGAGAAGTGAGCTGATATTCCAATTCAGAGCGACTTTGACGCACAATTTCTAACTGTTGTTCTAAGTCGGATACTTGAGATTGAAGTAGAGTTTGATTTTGATTAGCTGTTGCAATTTGGCTTTGGAATTCCGAGAGTTGAGAAGTGAGCTGAGCTTCCAATTCAGAGCGACTTTGACGCACACTTTCTAACTGATTTTCTAACTCGGAGATTTGAGCTTGAAGTTGATTTTGATTCTGGTTTGCTGTCTCGCTTTGAGTTTGAATTTCCGAGAGTTGAGAATAAAGGTGCGAGCGTTCTGTGTTAGCTGTTTCTAGCTGAGCTTCCAATTCAGAGCGAGTTTGACGCACACTCTCTAACTGATTTTCTAACTCGGAAATTTGAGATTGAAGTTGATTTTGATTTTGATTTGCTGTCTTGGTTTGAGTTTGGAATTTCGAGATCTGAGAAGAAAGTTGCGAGCCTTCTGTGTTAGCCTTTTCTAGCTGAGCTTCTAATTCAGAGCGACTTTGACGCACACTTTCTAACTGATTTTCTAACTCGGAAATTTGAGATTGAAGTTGATTTTGATTCTGGTTTGCTGTCGGGAATTGATTTTGCAATTGGGACAGTTGAGAATAAAGGTGCGATCGTTCTGTGTTAGCAGTTTCTAATTGAGCTTGCAGTTCCGATAACTGAGACTGAAGTTGCGAGCTATCTCCCTCGCTGCGATTTATCTGAGCCTGCAATTCTGACAACTGAGACAGCAGTTTTTCTCGCTCTCTAACAACCATTTCTGATTGACTTTGTAGTTCATCAACTTGAGAGTTTAACTGCATTTTCTCCAGATTAGCAGCTTCTAACTGTGTTTCCAGTTCTAATAATTCAAATTGAGGTTGCGTTGCTTGTTGGCGAGCGGTTTGCAATTGAGAGTTGAGTATGTCGCGTTCTTGCTCTGCATTCTCCAATTGAGCTTGTAGCTCAGAGAATTGAGAAGTAAATTGCGATCGCTCTTCTTCGACTAATTGCAGTTGAGCTTGCAAACCCGACAGTTGAGACTGAAGTTGCTCCCGCTCTTGAATGGAGCGATCGAACTTAAGTTGAATTTCCGACAACTGGTACTGTACCTGCAATCTGCTTTGACTAGCAGTTTTCAACTGACTGTCAAATTCCGACAGCAGAGCGTGAAATTGAGAACGTTCTGCATCAACCTCCTGTAACTCTGCTTGCATTTCCAGCAATTGAGCGTTAAGCTGCGCTCGCTCCTGCGCCGCAACTTCTAACTGATTTTTAAGTTCGGCCACTTCTGCTAACTGCGACTCAGCTTGTTGAGCATTTTCTAGCTGAAACTCCAAATCAGCAATCAGAGAATCAATTTGCGATCGATCCTGGGCAACTCCTGCCAAAAATCCTTCCATTTCCGACACTTGATTTTTTAAAAAATCTTGCTCGCGAGTCACACTTTCCAACCGACTTTGCAACTGGGACAATTCATCATTTAGCTGATTTTCATTCTGCACCTTTTGCTGCAACTCCGAATTGCGGGCATCCAACTGCTCCGCCAACTTCGAGATCGCCTCCTGTGAACCCTGCATCCGCACCAAATAGCGTGAATTTCGCTGATTCAAAATTAGCCAGCAGACTAATGCCCCGCCTCCAAATCCTATTAATAAAACTAATAGTTCCATTTTTTTATCTAATTGATATAAATTGAGTTATCTTGATGCTTGCCCAAAAAATGGACTTCAACAAATCCCTATCTTACTCAAAGCTATCACAACTTGCAAGCCTCTGTTCACTTGGCTCAATAATTTATATTTCTTTACAAATACCTTTTGTTTACAGGTAAGGTGCGCCCTGCGCACCCTGCAAGTCCGATTAATGCAGCAAATCCACAATATCAGGAATAATCTCGATATGCTGGCTCAGCAAATAATCCAAGTAACCCGCAGTTAAATTTTGAATTTCTAAATTCATTCTATTTTGGTAATGGGTAATTGGGCGGAGCGAAGCTCCGGGATGGGGCATGGGGCATGGGGCATGGGGCATGGGGCATTGGTTACTAATAACTAATGACTGATGACTAATAACTAATTACTAATGACTAATAACTAATTACTAGAACACCGATAAAGCAGCCACACAAACAGCGGAGAACCTAACAAAGCCGTAACCGTACCCACAGGCAATTCTACCGCACCCAAACGAGCCAAAAAATCAGCAAAAGTCAACACCCAAGCACCGCCGATCGCACTCAGCGGCAACACAAACCAATAATCATTACCAACCAACAAACGCACCCAGTGAGGCACAACTAATCCCACAAAACCAATCCATCCGCCGATGCTGACAGCACTTGCAGCTAGCAAACTAGCAACACCCCCAATCAACAAGCGCGATCGTACCAGCGAAACCCCCAAACCAACAGCTAAATCGTCGCCCAAAGCCAGCAAATTTATCGCTCGACGCTACCCGCACCCCTAGCTAAAATCGTCCAGCGCTTTCAGCGACATTCCGATCCGAAACAGCGCTACTAACAACTGCTGTGGTATGCCAAGAGACTCCCAGCATTTCCCGAAAGCGATACAGCAGATTTCATGTATATGTGGTACACTACATTCAGTTTCGGTTTGAGCTTGCACCAGATGGCGTACTCCTTTGGGGTACACAAAATTTGGATAATGCCAGCATATCCCCCAGATCTATCTTCACATGGAGGCTACTATGGAAATAATGAAGTCAATATTAAAGAGTTGTTTATACCCACTAAAACAGCTAGTTGTGCCGGATTCTCAGATTTACTGGCTGTATCTGCTTTCCTCATTATCAATAGCACTACTGCTCTACCTACTGCACTTTGCCAAGACAGAAGAGAAGAAGAGCTTCCTGCAATACTGCTTTCCCAAAGACATTTATCTTCATCATTCCGCAATCCTGGATTATCAGAACTACTTACCCATTATATTGATAAAAAGCTTGATCATAGTACCAATCGCCACAGTCATATCTGCAACCGCTATTGCTGGTGTAGTCAGCGGCTCTCTAACCGAGCTAACTGGCGTAATTACCCTTTTCCCAGTAACCGAGACGCAGCTTTGGCATGATGTTGCTTTTAGTATTTTTCTAATACTGGCTATTGACTTTGGCTATTTCTACAATCATTACCTAAGGCATAAAATTCCTTTGCTCTGGGAATTCCATAAAATCCATCACACGGCTGAAGTGCTTACTCCATTTACTTTATACCGCCATCATCCTGTCGATTATGTTGTCCAAACAATGGCGGTCTCTATCAGTTCCGGTATAGCGATAGGATTGTGGACATATCTGTTTGGCAGCCAGATGCAGGTTCTATATCTCAATGGCATACCCTTTCTGCTGTTCGCCTTTTATATCACTGGTAACTTCCGCCATTCTCATATCTGGCTAGCATTTCCTTCCTGGCTCAGCCATGTTTTTATTAGTCCAGCTCAACACTATATTCATCATGCTAACGATTCCAAGTATTATGACGCAAACTACGGTAAGATATTCGCAGTTTGGGACTGGATGTTTGCTACATTGTACGTGCCGCAAAGCTATGAAAAGCTAGATTTAGGTTTACCTGGCGATGAAGCAAAACCGTTTAATAGTGTAGCAAACTTCTATTTGCAGCCATTTAAGGCAATACGCAAAAATCCACAAAACTGAAAACTTTTCTTTTTCTCACTTCGACCATAATTTTTGGACTTCATGACATCGATAATCTAGCGCCCATATATAGCCTTTCTCAGATAGATGAGGTATGTAATAAGGCTTAAAAGTCCCGATATTCAGGGAATCTCGGGCACCTCATCTTTTTAAGAAAGGCTATATTTAATTACCTTGGTAGAGGTCTTCCCTGTCTTTACTTATTTTAACATAGTTCGGTTTTTTCGCACCGACCTACTTAGTCAAAGGATTAGTTGGCTTGGTGGTGGAAGATTTGAGCGGATTAACGCCTGCTGAAATAGTCACCATTACCCCAGATTTTATTCAAGACACGGGATTGAATGTGAGTCTGACACCTTCCCGCGCTAACGGATTTTACAACATTTTTCAAATGATGAAAAAGAAAGCACTGGAATCCCAGGGAAGTGAGCAATCCGGACTGAATTAAGCATTAAAAATCATCACTAAAATCAACAGCCAATGATTTTTATAGGAGAGCCACTTTTTTATTCTCTATCCACCAAAACAAAGTTGCAAACATTGTCGAAACCATTAATAAAACCCCAAGCACCAAAAAAGTAGTATGTGTAGCAAAAAGTAATGCTTGTACAGGCGCATTGCTAATATCGATATTAGGTGCAAAATTAGCGTTAAAACTTGTGGTAAAGAAGAACAAAGCACCTACTATTGGTACTCCCAGCATCTGCCCTAATATCCGCGAAAATGACAACAATCCCGAAGCAATACCTAATCGCTCTTTTGGTGCGGCTCCCATAATAGAGCTATTGTTAGGAGAGTTGAACATCGCCACTCCTACCCCATAGGGAATAATCCCCAAAATATACTTGATGACAGTTAATTCAGTATCAAATCTGCTGATTAAAAAACATCCAATTGCCATAAATACTAGACCGATTACAGTAATTAGCTGCGTGCCAAAACGGTCGGAAAGAATACCCGAAATAGGCGCAGTCGTCACAATCAGAAGTGACGGTACTACCATTAAAAAACCAGATTTTTGAGTTGAATAGTGTTCAAGGAAGGTGAAGAAAAAAGGAAGGATGAAGATGACACCTGCGATCGCGAAATTTGCAATAAAACGTAGCGTTAAGCCCAGGCTAAACTCTAGGGATCGAAATATTTTAAAGTCGATCATTGGTGCTGCTATTCGGGATTCTAACCATAAAAAGCCAATCAAGCTGACGACAGAAAAACCCAGCATATTTATGGCAATATGAGAATTACCGTTCTGTAATAGGGTAATGCCAAGAATAAAAGAAGTTAAGACGATGGTCAATATCAGCGTACCGATGATATCAAAGTTTTCGGGGTTTCCACTAATCGCAGAATTCGGTACAAAACAAGCCACAATCAAAATGGCAACAATCCCAATCGGAACATTCACCCAGAAAATTAAAGGCCAGCCTCCCACACTCATCAGCAGTCCTCCTACCATGGGCCCCAAGGTAATCCCCATTCCGTAAATTCCCGCTCTAATACCTAGTCCCAGTCCCCGCTCTGCCGCTGGAAATGCCTCCACAATCATCGCAGTTCCCAAGCCAGATAAAAACGCAGCACCTACTCCTTGCAATCCTCGAAACGCTATTAAAAACCAGACATTTGGCGCAATTCCACACAATAGTGAACTGACCGTAAAGATTGTTAAGCCAATAATGTACAATAGCTTCTTGTTCCAGATATCACCTAATTTTGATACCAATATTACAAATATAGCGATTGCCAGCAAGTAACTTAAAACTACCCATTGAATCGTGGCAAAACTGGTATGAAGAGATTCAACCATAACTGGCAAAGCCAAGTTAACTATATACACATCCAAAGCAAAAATGAAGACACCAATACCAATACCAACTATAGTCCACCATTTTTCAGATGATTTCTTCTCTTCTTGCCTTAATTCGTTAGAGTTTTCTGCTGGGGTTATTGACATTATTACTATCTAGGTAGAGGTGGGTATTATTCTGAAATCATCCAAACTATAGCATTTTTCACTGGGTAGGTGCTGTAAATTAGCAATTATCAATAATTTCTAGAAATTCTTTATCGATATCGATTGGGGTTCCTCTTTTAGCCATTTCTTTAATTTCTTTAAGAATCTTAGCTACTAAATATTTGTTTTCAGCCAGTTCCTCTCTGCCAATCTGCTTTAGAGCTAATTCTACAGCAGTCAATCCCGATTGCATCCCTAATGCAATACTACTTTTAATTCCCAAAATTTCTGGATTTAAACTTTGATATAGGCACTCATCTTTTGCCATTGCCCTAACGTGAACACCTGCATAATGGGTAAAAGCATTTTTCCCCACGGCAGGGTGATGAGGAGAAATAGGTACATGAGAATACTCGCTTACCAAATTATACAAATCTTTCAAATATCCGAGTTTCCAAAAGTTTTTCTCCTCAATAAGGTCGGATAAATTTATTAGTAACTCAGCCAAATCCACTATGCCAGCTCTTTCCCCTAGTCCCATCACGCTGACATCAATAATATCTGTTCCCGCTCTGTAGGCATCCAAGGCATTTGCTAAAGCTAAACCTCGGTCGTTGTGGCAATGAACTTCTATTTGTGGATATAATTCTCGTTTGGCTAGTTCCTCCTTCAGGATTTTGACAAAATAATAAATACTACGTTTTTGTTGAAATGGGGTTGTATATCCAGTGGTATCAGCTATGCTGATTATATTAGCTCCAGCCTGCACTGCTGCACTAGCCGCCTCAATCACATTTTTCATAGGAGAGCGAACTGTATCTTCCGGCGTATAGCGAATCAATAAACTATCATTCTGCTCTCTAGCATAAGTTATTACTTCCACAATTTTATCTAGGGCTTCATCTAAACAGATATTATAGTCGCATTGCAATCGTTGAGAGGATACACTAAAAAACACGCCTAAAAAGCTGACATTACAATCCAGGGCTTTTTTAACATCATCTATTCGGCAGAGCGAATGAGCGCCTATTTTTGCTTTTAGTCCAGCATTGGCAATGCGGGTAACGGCTAAAGCAATTTCGCTATCTACAGCAGGATTGCCAGCTTCAATAATATCAACTCCTATGTGGTCTAAAAACTCCGCAATTTTTAACTTTGTTTCAGGATCAAAATAAACTCCAGGGGTTTGTTCTCCTTCTCTCAAGGTAGAATCAAGAATTTTAATCATAATCTACGAGCAATTTAGGTACTAACAAAATCTTGAAAAAGGGGCTGGCATCGGCGAGGACACAATACCTTATACAAACTTGAGCCATTACCCCCAATAGATATCTCCAAAAAATACAGTCAAAGGCCGCCAGGATGCCTGCTCCACAAAAGTTATTGGGGAGATCTAATAGATAACTCTAAGGGTTGACCGCCAACTTGGCCAAAGCTGCCTGCACTGTTGGGGGTAATTGACGCATAATCTTACCTTTGTCGCGATCGACACCAACCAAAGTTACCTGTGCTGTGACATATAACTCCTGAGTTTCGGGCGATCGAATTTCGTAATCCCAAAGCAGCCGCACACCCTCGCTAGCACCTATCCGCGTTCTGACTGCCACAGATTGACCCATTTGTACAGAGCGGTGGTAGCGCAGCGAAAGTTCCACCACGGGCAATTCCAAACCCTGCGCCACCCAGTCTGCATACTCGATGCCGAGAGAGCGCAAACTTTCCACCCTCGCTTCCTCCATCCAAGCCAGATAAGTCCCGTGCCAAACCACACCGCTGTAGTCTGTATGGTGAGGGTACACTCGCACCAAATATTCAAACCAGCCCTCCGAGTTCATCCCAGCCCGGTTTTGAATGGCACCAGCCGGTGCGAGTTCTGGTTGAGTTCGATCGTTCTCTAACACGTTACAAATCGTTCCAAAACGCTACATTTCTACAAATCATAAAGCAAATTTCAGGCTTATGCTTGACATTAGGCAACTAGAGTAGCAACGCCCTAGTTTAACCTCCCACAAGAAAACTCAACTATTTTTACCGCCAAAACCATGATAGAAAAAATTTTAGTAGCCGTCGCCGGTCGCGGCTTGTGCGAAGAGATGTTTAATATGTTAATGGACATCCCTTCCTTGCAAAAAACCTCTGTCACCGTCTTGCACGTCGTGCCGCCGCAAGTAACATCCGACGGCATGGCCACCAAGTTGGAAGAAGGAGGCAAGATTTTAGCACAAGCCATCCAGTCTTTGAAAATAGATCCCAGCAAAGTCAATCCCCGGCTCAAACAGGGAGACCCGAAAACAACTGTTTGCCAAGTCGCAGAAGAAGAAAAAGCCGACTTAGTAATTATGGGTTCCCGGGGACTCGGACGGCTGCAATCGATTTTGGAAAACTCTGTCAGCCAGTACGTTTTCCAGCTAACATCCCGACCGATGCTGTTAGTAAAAGACGACATCTACGTCAAAAAAATCAAGCGGGTCATGGTGGCGCTAGATAAATCCGAATCCGCCAAACAATCCTTAGAACTCGCCCTATCTTTTGCCAAAGAAGTCAGTGGCGGACAGATAATTCTAGTACACGTCACCAAAGATTTGACGGGAAAATCCACCGAAGATTTAACAGCCAATGCTGAAAAAGACCCTGTATTAGCGCCTGCAGTAGCACTCGCGAAACAAATGGGAGTTAGCTACCGCTGCGTGAGTGCCACCGGCAAGCCAGGGGAAGCAATTTGTAAGATTGCAGACGACACGAATGCCGACTTGTTGGTAATCGGTTCCCCCGATCGCCGGCCGAACGTTGCCAAAAACTTTGTGGATCTCGATCGACTCCTGGGAAATTCGCTATCAGACTACGTGCGAGTTTACGCCAACTGTCCCGTCTTGCTAGCCCGCACAGTCGGCTAGAATCTCATCAGAAAATTGGGTAGAAACCTCGTCCTTTTAGGACGGCTTTATATTACAATATAATTGGTCAACGACCCACCCGAGACGATGGATCAAACAGCCTATACGAGCGAAGTTCAGCCTTGTGCTGGCGGCTTTCGCAAAATCGGTAGACCGGGAAAAGACGATAGGGCAATGATAAACATCCCTAGAATCAA
>NZ_JANMZH010000517.1:0-3800 GCF_031383065.1 Microcoleus sp. OTE_8_concoct_300
CTGGTGGTGTCGGAGATGTTGCTGGTGGTGTCGGAGATGTTGCTGGTGGTGTCGGAGATGTTGCTGGTGGTGTCGGAGATGTTGCTGGTGGTGTCGGAGATGTTGCTGGTGGTGTCGGAGATGTTGCTGGTGGTGTTGGAGATGGCGCGGAAGTAATGATAGTAATATTGCCCTGAGTGTAAGTGCTAGGCGGCACCCGCACCGAGAACTGTGGCGAAATTGTCTCGGAACCTGATGCGATCGCTCCCGTCGTCCCATTCGTTGTCCCATCGCCGACAATAAAGGGTGTAGTCGTGCTCCCCCCGTGGTCAATAGTAATCGCCCCGCCACCCGTGTCATTAGCGCTGGAAATGCTCACATCTACACCGCTGCGATCTCTAAAAATGCCGCTGACTGTGAGCAAATTGCCAGCCGTGAGGTCAATACTGCCGCCAATAGACTGAAGAGTGCCTGTAACGGCGATGTCCCTACCAGCTTTGAGACTAATATTGCCCCCAGAAGTGGCGATCGCATCCAGCCCAATGTCCCCTCTCGACTCCAAAATCACAGGCCCGCCTAAGGTCGAAATCGCTCCCACTCCGATGCTATTGCCCGAAGCAACACCCCCAGAAGCAAAAAATGTCTCCCCTGCGGTGACATTCGGCGACAGATTCGCAGCATTCGCCAGAGTCGAAACGCCCGATCGCAGAATTAAAGCTGGACTACCTGAAAGCACCGCCGCATCTGGATCGGCAGAACGTGACAAAGTAGTATCTGGCCGAGTGATACTAATATCTCCCGCCGCGATCGCACCTTTTGCTTCCACCTTAAGTGAGGTTCCAGTATAATCCCCAAACCTCACATCTCCATCCGAACTGATAATCGGGTCGAACAAACTCACAAACCTGCCGCGATCGCCAGACAATGTGAGAATAGCAAAATTACCACCCGCAGCGAAGTGAGCATCACCGGAAACAGTGCCATTGCTCAATAATGTGATATCCCCGGAGGATTGGAATGCAGGGTTAGGGTAATTTAGCGCGAAGATATCAATATTTTGATTACCTTGTATAGTAAGATTACCGCCTGCGATCGCCCTGAAAGGATAACTTCCATCCCGCACCCGCACCGTATCTCCTGCCAACAGATACAAATTCTTCTCAGTAAGTAGCAGGCTTTCTACCAAAGTGAGATTCCTCGCTGCCGAGAGTGTAGCATTCTGACTATTAACAGTAGAACTAGCAATTGCCACATCTCCGCTTTCCACCCTCAAACCCGCCGTCAAAACCATTTCTCCTGCACCGTTAACGGAGATACCAGTAGCAGAGTTCTCACCTGCGCCCGCAAGCAATTGCGGAAGAGACAAAGGCAAAGATAATTGCCCATTCTGCGCCAACAATCCCCCGTCAGCAACCCCAATTTCTAAGCTTAATAAATGCCCTTCTTGACTAATCCGAACAGCATTCTCACCAGGGACAGCAGCGACAATAATATTACCTTGGGGAGCATTGAGGGAACCCGTACTCACCACAGTGCCACCAATTAAAGTTATACTTTGTCCAGGCATAACTGCTAAATTAGCTGCATTGAGGATACTTCCCGGTTGGCTGAGATCAAAGTAAAAAGTGTTAGGAGTTCCTATGAGGGTACTGTAATCGTTCGCCCCCGCAACATTGAACAAACCGGAATCAAAACCGATGTTAGTAGCAGTAGTAGCCGTAAAAGCAGCCGGAAGATTCAAGCTAGCATTAGGACCAAAGATAATACCAGAAGGATTTATTAAAAACAGGTTAGAATTGCCGCCACTTACTTGAATTAAGCCGTTAATAATAGAAGGATTGCCGCCTACTACCCGTCCTAAGATGTTGCGAATAGCGGGAGTAGAAATAAAATTAGCACTCTGCCCTTCTCTCAGCCCAAACTCTTGAAAACTGTGGAAAAGATTCGCTCCATCTTTAGAAGTTTGACCGCCTGTAATATTCAAGCGATCGCCGCTAGGCGTCACAGTAGTGCCAGCGTCATTGGGTGCGGGAACAATTGGTTCTCCTTGTACCACCGCTGTACTCAAAATAGTGGCTGCGATCGCTAACATTGCAGCACTCTGTATAGAAAAGAAGGCTAGTTTCATTAGATATCTTCAACAAATAAACTAACAGTGCGAGCGCTTCAATATTATCATAGAATTTTACCTTAACTTTCATGAGTCAACTTTGGAAATAGAAAAACATCCCTGAGAAACCACGAGGCTATTGGGTCTAGACTCGAACCAACTCATAGGAATAATTACTCATGCTTAAACTTTGTATAACCAGCAGCAAAAAGTTCAAGATAATTCTAAAATTCGCATCATCAAAGGGGGAGGTGGTAGCCCACCTCAACTAGAGATTGCCGATCAGATTCTCCTGACCAAGCGTATACTTACAGCATCTTCCCACATTTAAAATGTTAGGAGTCTAATAGGGAGTCACGGAATCAGCAGCTAATTACATCTTTCACAAATAAATAAATTTTTTTAGAGACTGTTGCCTGCTTCTTTATTATAACCAATACAAAAAATGCTGCGTAATGGCAATGAATTCTTGAAATATTAAGGAAATTAGAGTTGCGGTGTAGATAGCTATGAACAGCCAATCGAAAGACTTACAGACTATAAGTTTCAGAAAAAAAACTATTCAGGTAAGGATGAAAACAATCCCTGATAAAAGAAACTACTTGTGATGCTTTGTGGCAATAAATCCTTGATGTAGTAGTTAGATAAACAGGAGCAACGGCAGACATAAAATTTGGATTTACCGAGGCTATGAAGGGAATTCAGATCAAAAATTTTAAGGGGATACAGCTTATGTAGGGGAATTACTAATTGATACTCCTCATTGATACTCCTCACAAAATAACTCGAAGTAAAGATATTACAGATGCTCACAAAAAAGCAAATAAATAGAAGGCTAAAAAAGATTTTTTGTAGAACCTCTAATTAGATGAATGAATATTTTTCGAGTAGCAACCGAGAGATTTCGCTCATAAATTGACAATTATGAGCCAGTAATTCTGCTCGTATGTGGATTAATAAGATGGCGGACTGGTGCCATAGGTAAATCTCCATAAAAGTAGCTATAAACAGGAAAAAAATAGGGAAAATTAGGCAATAAAATTTAGGTACTTTTTATTAAAAAATATTTCTACGCTTATTTAAGCGTTGGTTTATGGCTGCCAGGCATGGGGCAGGCAGGCATAAACCAAGCCGGGAGAGGTTTTAGGAGTTTTTGGAGATATCTAATGGTTTGAGCGATTAAGAACGTCCTCACTATCGGGCGCGGTTGCTATATCTGAATATCTTGGCAACAGAAAATGCGATCGACTCCTAAGGCACTCTACAAACTAGGCTCACGCAATCCGAGCAACCAGAAAGTATTTGCAGGCTGCTAGCCAAGCCAAAAAACTAAACATTTGTTAACAAACCTTATTTTTTCCTTTTTAACGCGCTATGGTCGAAATAAAGCTGGTGCGTTTTGACTGCGCGTTAATTTTTAGCAGAAAAATCAATATGCTCTCTATTGCAGGCGTTGTCGCCCAGACACTTCTCTATGAAAGTGCCAACTCTCTGGTTTACCGGGCCATTCGGGAAGCAGATAACCAGCCGATTATCCTCAAACTTCTCAAAGAAAACTACCCCACACCTGAAGAATTGGTGCGCTACCGCACCGAATACCGCATCACCCAAGAGCTAAAAGAGCCGGGAGTCGTACAGGTTTATGACTTGCAAAAATACCAAAACAGCCTCGTGATGTTTGTCGAGGACTTTGGCGGCGAATCCTTGACTA
>NZ_JANMZH010000436.1:0-1403 GCF_031383065.1 Microcoleus sp. OTE_8_concoct_300
TCATCTTGGGTAGATGCAGAGCAAGTCGCCTCAGAAAAATCTTTGGTGGTGAGTGTTGGGCGAGTTGTGAGAGTTGCTGGTTGTTTGGGGATTTGGGCGACTATTTTTCGGGCTGGTGATTTTCGGGAAAATTTAGGTGAGAATAGGAAATTAGATGGAATTGCAGGTTGAATAATTACCAATTATTGAGGCAATCTGGGGGCTGTTAAACCTGATTGGGAGTGGTTTGCATATGAAAAGTTGTTGGAGTTCGATCGCGATTGGTATTGCTTGGTGTCTGGCTTGGGGCGATAAACGCGAACCTCAATTTGAGATCGGCGTGTTGCAGGAAATGCGACAGGCTTTGAATTCTGGGGAGGAAGTGCCCGAGGATGTGAGGGAAATTGTCGATCGGGTTCGGGAACTAGAAAAACTTGAGTTTCCTGAAACTCTCGAAGAACTAACGGAACTGACAAAAAAATATCCGGTACTGTGGGAATCTAAAATTGGTTTAGTTTACGGCGGTGCAACCAAAATCAAGCATTATGTTTTTGAAGCGGCAAAACTACCAGATATCCGAGGGGCATCAGCATTATTAGATCAGATTAACCTGATTGACTTACCCGCATTTTTTGGTCAAGAACCAACTCTATGTGATATATATCCTGATTCACCAGATTGTCAAGAAGCTAGAAATTGGTGTCAACAGGTCAGGCAATGGTTAGATACCTGTTCTTTAGAAAATGCGAATTATCCTAAATTTTCCGAAGTTCTAATCCCAGAACTAATAATTTACTCTACGGGGGGAAATATTCTAGCTTTCTGTCCCGCTGCTTTTGTCGATGAGCTAGCTAATGCGATAGAAAAGCGATATACAGAGAGGACTTTAACGGCTAATTCCTGTGCTGTAGGTGAAAAATTTAGGCTTTTAGAACTTCGCTTTGGTTTATTACGCGATGAAAATCAGCCTTGGTTAGATTGGTATCTTCGACAAGACGTACACACTAACCATCTGGTAGAAGCATACTTTGGTAGTTCGCGAGATAAACAAACCAAACAAAATAAAACTTTACAGCAGCTAACTCAGGCTTTTCAAGACCGCAAAAACTTTAACGAGTTAGCAGGCAAGCTAGCCGCGCTTTTCCAGCAACGGCGTAATGGTAATGAAGGATTGGAAGTTAATCGAAGCAGTCGCCGCTATCCTGCAATGTATGAAACCCATCCTTATCTCATACGGGATGAAAATGAACATCGTTCTGCTGTGATTCGAGAAGACAAGTTACCGGGAAGACCTTATTTATCAGAATCTTTAAGACGCCAACGAATTATAGGAGATAAAGCCAAAAAAGAGCAAGAAAGTCAATGGTATCAGGATACAGAAATAGATCAAAACTGGGAACCTGGGTTTGTTGAAAGTTGGGTGA
>NZ_JANMZH010000492.1:0-19081 GCF_031383065.1 Microcoleus sp. OTE_8_concoct_300
TCTATAAAATTGGTCGAAAGGTAGCTGATAATTTTAAAAAAACTATGCAAATTACTTTTGATGAATACTTGCCAAAATGGAACTATAGAGCCGTACCTCAAACTTAGTAATTCATCAAGTTATTTATTTTTCAGTCCTTAGAAGAAATATGAACATTATCTATTCTCTTCTATTCCTTTCTCTTTTATTCTCTCTCTCTGTGTCCTCTGCGCCCTCTGCGGTTCATAAAAAAAAGATCTCTCACAAATCCATTAACATTATAAGGTCAAATTTATTTGAGACTTGGAGTTTTGGATTTGAGATTATCATCCATTCTAGAGGCTGGAAAATCCCCGAATCTCTTGAGCAATCCCAATCCAAAATCCAAAATCCAAAATCTAAAATCGCCTAAGATTGACCGTCTCGGCGGCCGAGTTCGTAAACGCCGCCGCCAATACAGGCGATCGTACCCATAGATACCGCCCAACCAGTACCCAGAGAAAATTCTACGCCCCAATTGCACAATCCGCCCGCAATCAAAAAGGGCACAATGCTCAACAGCGAAGCGTAAAAGGCATTTTGAGCTTCTCTGGCTTCGCGGGTTCTTTCAAACTCGGCTTCCGAGGTGTAGAGGGATCTCTCAGCAAAATTCATCCAGCGGTTGAGTTGCAGGATTACCCATTCTGTGAGGGGCGACAGGCCCCAATAGAGGGCCAAAGACCACAAAGACGCACCGGCGATCGCAGTTGCGTCTATGGCAAAACTAAAGGGAAAAATTTCAGTAAGCATTGCTTGATGTTGGTGATGAATTGGAGATTTCAGACGGCATCCAAAATCCGCGAACTAACTATAGTGTCAAACAAAAGCTCGATCGAATTCAAGCCCAGCAGAAATTCCTGGGCTCAATTACTTTCGGATACCCGTAGCATTTAACCCGAAGCCTTGACACCAGCTCTGTATGCAGTAAGATACACGTTGGTCAACTGATTCGTTTGGCGGGTAGAGCTGACGAGGCAATCTTGCAGCGAATTGGCTTGGGCAACGCACACCCGCAAATACATTCAATTTTCAGCCGTGAAAAAAATCGTGCAAGACTCTAGAGGCCCGCTGACGGGAAAACGCTTTTTTCGTCCCAGACAGATGCTGCTGCTGGCACTTTCGATCGGCATTGTTTTGATCAGCCCTTATTTGCAGCAGCAGGTAGTCCAAGCTCAGTCAGGCTTACCAAGGAGAGTAGCGACGGGTAATTTGTGGCAAGAAGCTTCTTTTCCCGTCGAAAATTTTGAAGCCTACAGTTCCCCCTTCGGCCCCCGTGGCGGGGATTTTCATTACGGTTTGGACTTGGCCGCCCCGGAAGGCAGCTATATCCGCAATTGGTGGGGCGGGCAAATTGTGGAAGTTTGGGAAGATGGCCGGTGCGGCACTGGTATGGTGGTGCGATCGGGAAATTGGGAACACATCTACTGTCACCTCAGAGGTCGGGTGGAAACAGCTAACGGCGGACGTTATTATATCGATCGCGAAGGCGGACTGCAAATTTGGCAGGGTCAAGCTGTGCCGGCCGGTGCGAGAATTGCCAGAGTTGGGATGACCGGGCGCACGACCGGCCCTCACCTGCACTGGGGATTGAAGTACGATGGTCGCTGGGTAGACCCGGCTTTGGTATTGCGGGAAATGTACTCCCAACAATCTTAATTGGTCATTAGTTAGTAGTCATTAGTCATTAGTCATTAGACCTCTTGCAAAAATAACTAGGACGGGCAAGATGCCCATCCCACAAGAATTATTTTTTCTTGTGGGATGGGCATCTTGCCCGTCCAATAAATTTATGAAAAGGACTTTTGCAAGAGGTCTATTAGTCATTAGTTAGTAGTCATTAGTCATTAGTTATAGCGGTTCGATCGCGTGGTGAGGTATGGGGGCAAGTCCTATGCCCATGCCTACGGAGGCCACACCAGGCCACGGAGGCCGCGAGAGCACCTCATGTTACTGAGAAAGGCTATAGTAGTCATTTTTATTGGTTTGTAGTAAGGACTAAAGTCCTTATTTTTTCGAGAAAGAGGAATAAAGTCCTCACTACAAACTTGAATAACTAATGACTCATGACCAATGACTAATGACTCTTTACGTTGGAGCTAACTCTTTTTTAGTCAACTCGGTGTACCGCTCGACAATTTCGCGGAATTCGTCGCCCTCGATCGTTTCTTCATCCAACAGCGCTTCGACAAGTTTGTCTACCAAAGCGCGGTTTTCGCGGATAATCCGGCGAGCTTCTTCGTAGCAGTCAAAGGCAATTTCCCGGACTTGCCGATCGATCTTGATTGCCATGTCTTCGGAATACTCCGATCGCGAATTCCAGTTCTGCCCCAAAAACACCTCATTATTCTGACTTTCTAAAGCCACAGGCCCCAAATCCGACATTCCATAAAGCGTTACCATCTTCCTAGCTAGGCTGCTGACTTGTTTGATATCGTCGCTGGCACCCAGAGTTACTTCGGCATCGCCGTAAATTTCAGCCTCCGCCGCCCTTCCCCCCAAAGCTACTGTAATCCGGCTTAACAGCCAAGCCCGACTCATCAAACCTTCGCTGTCGATCATTTCGTCGTCGTACACATAGCTAACAAAGCCTGCGATGCCGCCGGAACGGGGGATAATTGTCACTTTATCTATTGGGTCAGTATTTTTGAGCATCGTCCCGACTAGGGCGTGTCCGATTTCGTGGTATGCTACCATCCACTTTTTCTTGCTGTCGAGCAGTGGGTTAAGGGTAAGCCCGATCGTGATCCGGTCGATCGCGTCGTGAACTTCTAAGTTAGTAATCGTGTCTTTACGACGCCTCGCGGTGAGAATGGCTGCTTCGTTGAGCAAGTTTGCCAAGTCAGCGCCGGAAAAGCCGGGAGTGCGGCGGGCGATCGTGTCGAGGGCAACTTCTGGGTCGAGTTTTTTGTTGCGCGCGTGAACTTGCAAAATCCCTAAACGCCCTTTGTAACTGGGCAAATCTACCGTTACTTGCCGATCGAACCTGCCGGGCCGCAGCAGGGCGGTATCGAGTACGTCGGGGCGGTTGGTAGCTGCAATCACAATCACGCCGCTGTTACCCTCAAAGCCGTCCATTTCTGTCAGCAACTGGTTGAGAGTTTGTTCGCGTTCGTCGTTGCCGCCGCCGATACCAGCGCCGCGCTGCCTTCCTACGGCGTCTATTTCGTCGATGAAGACGATGCAGGGCGAATTTTCTTTAGCTTTGCGGAACAAGTCGCGGACGCGGGAGGCCCCGACTCCGACAAACATTTCGACAAATTCCGAACCCGAGATACTGAAGAAGGGGACGGCTGCTTCGCCTGCGATGGCTTTTGCCAGCATTGTTTTACCGGTTCCCGGAGGCCCGATTAACAGAACTCCTCTGGGAATTTTGGCGCCGATGGCGTTGAAGCGTTCGGGTTTTTTGAGGAAAGTTACGACTTCTTGAAGTTCTTCTTTAGCTTCTTCGATTCCTGCTACGTCGTCGAACATCACGCCGGTTTTGGCTTCCATTTGGAAACGGGCTCTGGATTTGCCGAAGTTCATGGCATTTCCTTGAGATTGGGTCGATCGGCGCAGGATTGCCATCAACACTGCCAACACAGCAAAAATCACTAGCAAGTTTAGGACTAAACTGACTGCGGCGGCGTTGTCGGCTGTTTGTTTGACTTCAAAGTCAATCTTTTTGGCGCGGATTTGCGAGTACAGTTCTCGGTTGTTGTAGTCGAAGAGAGTAACTGATTGGGCGGGAGCGTTTTTTTGATTTTTTAGCGTAACTTTGGCAGTTCTTTGGATTTCGTCTACTTCGATTTTAGTGACTTGCCCTTTGTCTATGTTCTCGATCAGTTGGCTGTAACTCATGGTGTTTGGCGCGCTGTCGGCAAACACCGGGGTCGAGAGCAATATTCCTTGAGAAATCACCAAACTGCCCAGGATGCGCCAAAGATTCCGTCCTGGAATTGATTTTTTAGGATTCTGCGGGATCGATTTGTCTTTGTTTACAGCTAGATGCCCCAGCCATGCGTGTTTCCAAGAATTTTTCATATTGCTTTGCCCAAGGTTGAAGAGTGCCAATATTGACCGCTTTTGGTTTGCTACCTTTATTTATTTTAACAAAATGGTGGGTGTTGAATGGGTTGATCTGTCGCTGGCATCTCAAAAGACTCCTCAAAATAGCCGGTTGTCAACGATCCGAGTCTGTTTTCCCGTCAGCGGGCCCCGGAGCACTCACCCGTCCCTACCCATAACCTTCTGTTCTTCCTTCTATCTTCTACATCGTCCAGTTGACTTGACAGGTGCCGATCGAACTTGCTATCTTAATCATACTCGTAATGACTACGCTTTAGTTAAGCAGTTATTGTTTTTAAGTTTTATGGTAAAAATTGTCGGCATTGGTGGAAGTTTGCGGGCTGGGTCTTACAGCCAGTTAGCGTTGAAGGTGGTAGCAGAAAGGGCCCAGGCCCTAGGCGCGGAAGTTGAAATATTGGATTTGCGATCGCTCAAGCTGCCCTTCTGCGACGGCGAGAATGATTATATCGATTACCCGGATGTGGACAAGCTGCAGAATGCGGTTAAGCAAGCCGACGGCTTGATTTTGGCAACGCCGGAGTATCACGGTAGCGTCAGCGGTTCTCTCAAGAATGCCCTGGATTTGATGAGTTTCGAGCATTTGGACGGGAAGGTTGCGGGTGCGATTAGCGTTTTGGGAGGGCAAGTTAACAGCAACGCACTCAACGATTTGCGGGTGATTTTGAGATGGGTGCACGCTTGGGTAATTCCCGAACAAATTGCGATCGGACAAGCTTGGAAAGCTTTTAGTCCTGATGGTAAATTGTTGGATGAAAAACTGTCTGAAAGGTTCGACGAATTTGCTCGGAGTTTAGTAGAAAATACGCGGAAATTGCGAGGAATTTCGTAATTGTATCTCCTGACAAATGTAGTCCGGGACGCAACTGGCATAGTCTTTGGGTGCGTCCTTTCTCCCTAATTTCTCGATTTGAAGAGGTTTTGTCTCTAGCAGAGCACCCTACAAGCTGTAATTTTAACAGTCAACAGTCAACAGTCAACAGTCAACAGTTAACAGTCAACAGCCAACAGTCAACAGTCAACAGTCAACAGAGTTAAAATGGCATATCGATCATGTCTCCGAAAGGATGGGGTACGTCGATCGACATTCTTCCAGGTTTTGACTCATATTTCTCAATCCACTTTTTGGCCAATTCCAAAGCTTCCTCCTCTGTCTTGGCATTTTGGACGGCGACGTGGCGGTTGCCACGGCTATCCCAAACCTCGACGTAGAAGACTTTCTGGGATTGAATAATCCAACCTTTATAAGTGTCTGCTGGTTCCATAGTTAGAATCCTAAAATAATCGGGCGGGGAGTTCCACTGGCGAGCTAATTGTAAATATTGCCCTGCATAAAATGAATTTTACGGGGGTTTCTATAGTATTTTTGGAAAAAAGTCAGTTTTACGGTTAACCTCATGACTAGACTCCGGAAGCAATTATTTAGCTGGAGAAAATATCTCCAACCTTTGGCGGCGGCGATCGCGATCGCCCTAATCGCATCCCAGATGGCGGTATTGCCGGCATTGGCGACTGGCGTGTACGAAATGCCGGTGTTGTCGGCGGGCGATCGAACTTGGGTGTTCGACAAAGGCGACGTGCTCAGCCGCAGCAGCGAAAGCAATATCAGCAGCGTGCTCGACAACCTGGAAAACAACACAGGGAAACAAGTCAGGTTTGTCACCATCCACCGCTTAGACTACGGCGAAACGACTGCCACTTTCACCGACCAACTGTTTGAACAGTGGTTTCCGACAAAAGAAGACCAGACTAACCAAATTTTACTCGTTCTCGACACTGTTACCAACAGTGCGGCAATTCGGACGGGGGAAGGGGTGAAATCCCTGCTAACCGATGAAATTGCCCAGAGTGTGGCTGGGGAAACCGTGCAAGTGCCGCTGCGGGAAGGCAATAAATACAACGAGGCATTTGCGGGTGCAAGTACGCGCATTGCAACTGTTTTGTCGGGCGAACCGGATCCGGGTGCTCCTAAAGTTGTTGACAACATTCAAGTTGAAGGCACGTTTAAAAAAGCTGAAGAAACAGACCAAGGCAATGCCACAGTTGTTGTGGTTGTGCTGTTGGTATTGGCGACAGTGATTCCGATGGTGACTTATTTCTGGTATCAAGGCTTTTCGTAATCGGTGCTGCTTGCATCCGATCAGTTGCCGTTTTGTCAAGAAAATATGGCAGGGCTGCACTAATCTTGAACGTATTCTCGATCGCTCAACAATGCAATCTCTGCCCGTACAAATTCCCGTCCCAGATAAGCCGCGTGATCTAACATTGTCACCGGGCTGGGGCGGGTTTCTTCTAGGATTCTGACACAAAGTTCTTTGGCGGTTCTGCCAGTAAAAAGTGTGGATTGGGTGCGTTCTACTTTGCCGCGGGCGGGGATGGGTTTACCAGTTTCGGGATCGACGGCGAGGCCTCGATCGTCGATGATGTTGGTGAAATGTTTGGCACAGATTAAGCTGGTTTCGCGATCGAGATAAATGATGAAGTAGCCGCCGGGATCGAGGTCAAGGTGGCGTTTGGATAGCTTGTCATCGATTGCGGTCAGATTTTCCAAGGTTTGACTCATGGTTGGTGAAAGAAAGTAGACAATAGCTGTGATTTGTTCTGCTATTTCTAGTTTAGTCGGCTGCGGGACAAGTTTGGGAGTTTTTGGACGATCGACATTCTAGGCAAGATCTGTAGACACGGCAATGCCCTGTCCGGCGCGGGGTTTTTGTTTAAATTAGTATTCTGAACCGCAGAGAGCGCAGAGAACGCAGAGTGAAAGAAGAGAGAGAAACAAAATATGTTAGGATTGGCGTGAGTAAGATTTAGTATTAAATTATAGATGAAATTTATAGATTTGTTTTCCGGAATAGGAGGTTTCAGGCAAGGTTTTGAAAAAGTTGGCTTTGAATGCGTTTTTTCATGCGAAATTAACAGCAAATGCCGAGAAGTTTACACAAGAAATTTCGGTGAAGTTCCTTTTGCCGACATCAGCAACATCAATCCCGCCGATTTAGCAGACTTTGATATTTTAGTCGCCGGGTTTCCGTGCCAACCTTTTAGCATCTGCGGCAAAAAGCTCGGTTTTGAAGATACTAGAGGCACGCTATTTTTCGAGATTTGTAAAATTATCAAAATCAAGCAGCCTAAAGTTATCGTTCTCGAAAATGTCAAGCACTTAATCCATCACGACAAGGGAAATACCTTAAAAGTAATTATTGCCAGTCTTGAAGATTTGGGATACAGCGTGAATTACAAAATGCTGAATGCTAAAGACTTTGGAATTCCTCAACATCGTGAAAGAATATTTATTATTGCAACTCAAGGTAAACTATTCAATTTTTCTCGGCTTAAAACCCAGTTGACTCCAAAACTCAGGGAATTTCTAGACGAGACAGGGGATTTTGAAATATTGGATAAATCCGAGTATACTTTAATTGAGTCTCCGAGAAAGCAAGATTCGGGACTTTTGTTTGTAGGTTACAGAAATAAAGGTACTTGGAAAACTGGCGTGAGGCCGAATACAGAACATTTATCGAGAGTTCACAGGCAGCCCAATCGCATTTATTCGGTAGATGGAGTGCATCCGACAATTCCTTCGCAAGAAACATCGGGCAGGTTTTTTATCTACATTCCTGAGCAAGATATTGTGAGAAAGTTGACGCTGAAGGAATGTTACCGTCTTATGGGTTTTCCTGAAGATTTTAAGAGTTATCCTAGTGCAGGGGAAAGTTACAAGCAAATTGGCAATTCGGTTTGTGTTCCGGTGGTGGAGGCGATCGCCAAAGAAATACTGGGCGGTTGAAACCGCCCAGCATTATCAGGGGTTTTTAACCCGGATTTGATCGGACAACTTGCTAAGCTATGTTTGCGAAGGTTGCCATACGATGCTGGATCGCTGTGCTAACAAATCTGCCAATCTTTCAGCTTTGTCTCGATCATCTTTCACCTGAGGTAAACCGAAAATCTCAGCGTGGAATGCTGAATCACGTACTGCATCTAAACCTAATTCACGAATTTGTCCTACTTGCAGACTAGCAACTCCCAAACAATTTGTGAATTTTGCTGCACATTGTTCTGGCGAACAAACACTGGCAATTGTTACCGATAAACCCCGATCGTTGGGCCGTAGTAAATAAGCGGAAAATACAACTAAGTTTGCTTCGTCAATCCATTGTCGGCGGAGTAAAGCTCTATAGACAATAGCACTGTCAGGTAAAGAATTGAAGTGATTTTTCGTACTCATAAGTCGTTAGTGATAACATACAGCAGATTCCAATTGAGTGAAGTACATTCACCCCACCCGCCCTATCGGGCACCCTCCCCGAACTTCAGGGAGGGTTGCGGAGGGGTGTACTCCATTTAGATGCAAAGCGCTGTATTTAGGAACAAGCTCTGCTTTAGAAACGAGGCAAAAAAAAGGAGTTCCTGGCTGGGAGGAACTCCTGAGTATAGAATTGTTTCATTTGTATTAAGCGGAAAGTCGATTCTTAGTGGTGAGGCTTAAAAAAAAAGCCGGCCAAGTCTACGAATAATAGATATTATAGCACGTTTTCACACTTATAAGAGTGTTTTACAAGAAATATAGGAGCTACCTGGTATTTTACTTGCCACTGTAATGAATCCTTAGATATTCATGACTACATCTGATTCCCTCCGAGAATATTTATCGGTCATACCTTATTAAACCACTCTAGCCAATGGGCTAAGGTTGCTGCTGAAGTAATATCTTCCGAGCCATACTCCTCACACTTTTGATGATAAATGTAAGCTTTCTCATCAGCATTATGCGGGCAGAACAAGCGTACTCTCCGATCGGCATTCACATTTTGCCAAGCAAGTCTGATACTACCTAGATCGTCTGTACCAGTGGATGCTTTAGGAAAATTATCACCCAAAATATCATAGGTTTCTACAATCAATTTCATCGCTGTTCTGAAAGCATACTCAGTCGGTCTCAAAATCCCGTACTCATCCTCTTGTTCTAAATCTAAAAGTTCCAGCAGACGTTCGACAGTGATGCGGAAATTCGATAAACCGCTGTTGCTACTGCTATCGGTAGTTTGTTCCTTTGCTAGAGTCATAAGATTAAATTCATTAAGTCGATCGCTCTTTTTATGCTAACACATTTAGAACTCACGCATCGAGGACGAGAAACCGGGTTTGAGGGCAGAAAATACGCACATTCCAGCCAAAATAAACCGGATTTTTTGGAAAAACCCGGTTTCTTTGGTCGGAGTGCATAAGTCCTATGAACTTTTGAAGCTTGTAGTTGCGCTTGAGTCCCGGCCGGCGCCCAAGCGCAACGACAAACAAGTATTAGGCGGGAACTTGGATTTTTTCAGTCCCGGCAAGTTCAAAGGCTGCGTGAATTGCCTTCAAAGCAGTTACGCCTTGTTCCTCATCCACAACGCAGCTAATTTTAATCTCGGAAGTTGCAATCATTTGAATGTTGATTTGCTGCCGAGAAAGCGCTTCAAACATCCTTGCGGCTACTCCCGGATTGGCTACCATCCCGGAACCGACAACACTAACTTTGGCAATTTCTGTATCGACTGCTACTTCGCCCCATCCGAATTCTGGGGCGGCTTTTTCGAGGGTGTTTTTAGCAGCTTCGGCGTCAATTTGTGCTATGGTAAATGCAATGTCGCGAGTTAAGATGCCGTCGATATTGTGGCAGCGCTGCGACTGAATGATCGTGTCTACGCTGATATTTTCCTCGGCTAAAAGTCCGAACAGTTGTGCTGCTACTCCGGGTCGATCGGGCAATTGGCGAATTGCTAAACGCGCTTGATTGAGATCCAACGCAACGGCGCGGACTGCGGGCGGTTTGTGGGATGATGAATGCAGCCCAACAGGGGAGTTGGCGACATCAAAGGCTTTGCAGAGTTCGGCAACGGCCCGATCGCAATCTTCGGCATCGATCGCACAACTAACTTTCACCTCGGATGTAGAAATCATTTGAATGTTAATTCCCGCATCCGCTAAAGTCTTAAACATCTGCGCCGCTACCCTTGGACGGCCGATCATTCCCGCACCCGCAATGCTAACTTTAGCTATGGGCCGCTCTTCTGCTTTCACTTCCGGTTCTCCCAATTCTGGGCGAGAATTCTTGCCGAGGGTGGGAATAATTGCATCTGCAACGGCGGTGGCTTGTTGGAGAGATTTTCGCGTCACTGTGAAGGCAATATCGTTAGTATTTCCTTCATGAATTGACTGGATAATTAAGTCTACATCGAGGTTTTGTTGGGCGATCGCACCGAATAACCGCGCTGCTACTCCCGGGCGATCGGGCAAACGCAGCAGCGACACCCCTGCCTGATCTAAATCAAATTCCACCGCATCCACCGCTTTTGCGAGCTCCAAGCCCTCCAAAGGCCGAGGTTGCGGGGGTGGGGACACTACCCGCGTACCGGGGGCGTCACTCCAGCTAGAAAGCACTACCAGCGGCACGCCGTAATTCTTGGCAATTTCTACCGCGCGCGGGTGCAGCACTTTTGCGCCCAAACTCGCCAATTCCAGCATTTCGTCGCAAGTGATTTCGTCCATCAATTGGGCGTCGGCAACCAAGCGCGGATCTGTAGTCAAAATTCCGGGCACGTCGGTATAAATTTCGCACCTGTCGGCCCCTAGCGCTGCGGCGAGGGCAACTGCTGTTGTGTCGGAACCGCCACGCCCCAAGGTGGTAATTTCCAATTCTCCGGCATCGGCGATACCTTGGAAGCCCGCAACCACAACGACTTTACCGCTTTTTAACTGGGTTTCGAGCCGATTCGGGTCGATTCGCAAAATCCGGGCGCGGGTGTGGGCGGCTTCGGTGACAATGCCAACTTGGGCGCCGGTGAGGGAAATTGCGGGCTGTCCCATTTCCTGCAATGCCATGCTCAAAAGTGCGATCGAGACTTGTTCCCCAGTGGAAAGCAACATATCCATTTCCCGCTTGTTGGGATTTGGGGAAATTTCCTTGGCGAGTTTAACTAAACCGTCGGTGGTTTTGCCCATTGCCGAAAGTACGACAACCAGAGAGTTGCCGAGCTGTGCTGTTTTTACAACTCGTCGGGCTACTTCTAGAATGCGATCGACCGTGCCAACCGAGGTTCCGCCATATTTCTGAACAATTAGTGCCATAGGACTTACACAAAAAGTGATGCAATACTTAAGCTAATATACGCAAATTTTCGCTCTTGACCGATGAATGTTTATATCGTTTCTGAGGAGCCTGCTAGCCGATCGGGTTTTTACAGCACATGATATTCCTAGGGACACTGAATTGCCGTGTCCCTACCGGAACCTGCGACTGATGGGAATTTAGATTTTTGATTGAAGAATTGAATAATTGCGAATGACTTATGAAGAACCTAACCCCGATAATCATCAGTCATCCGCAATCTAAAATCTAAAATCTAAAATCTAAAATCGAATTACTCGCCTTCTAACTCTCGCAAACGCGCTTCTAAAGCTTGAATTCGCAATTCAGCTTCTATGCGCCTTTGTCGTTCTCGTTCAGCGGCAAATTCCGCTCGTTCGGCGGCGAATTCCGCTTGTTCTACCCGTTCATCAGCAGCCAGCAGCAAATTCCCAGAGGCATCCCACCAGCGCAGCCAAGGCAGTTCTACACCCTGATAAACCCCTTGCCAAATGCCTAATTCCAATCCCATTGGCTCGATTTTGTAATGTCCGCGCTGATTTTCCGGCAGTAACTCAAATCTATCTTCTACCAAATGATACACTTCAACTTGTGCCTTTTTGACTTCATAAATGCCATAAAAAGCAGGTCGAATTATCCGCTCGTAAATCCAGAATTTGCCCTGGCGAGGAGTCCTATCTCTTTCTTCACTGCCATCTCCCGACACAAATTCCAGTACAATTAGCGGCGGCATTAATTCCCGCCACATTACATAGGAGCGGCGAAGATTTCCGTCAATAGTTGGCGACACGTCGGGTACGTAAAACCAATCAGGCGCTTCGGCTCCTCTTTCTGGCGGTTCCGGGGGCTGAGCCACTCGCCAATAAATACCAGAATCTTGACCGATGCAGTATTGTCCGTCGGGATGAAGTCGATCTAAAATGGGTCGAACAGACGTTGTTAACAGGATGCTTTGAGGGTGTTCTTGAAAATTTTTCACAAAAGTACCGTCGGAGTCTGGTAATTGAGTGTGGTCTGGGAAATCTGTTGCTATAATTTCGGGTTTTTCGGTGACACTCATGTTGACCTCTTGAATGTTGAAAAATTATACTTATAATTGGTGAGTTAGAGAGTAATAATGCTATTATGTCATAGGAAACCTCCGGTTGCTATATAGATTTTTTTAAGGAATATGAGTCAGTACAAGTTAATTATTTTTGACTTCGACGGCACTTTAGCAATTACTCACAAAGCTATTATATATTGCTTTACCAAAACCTTTGAAAATTTCCAGATTATCCCGCCTGCTGCTGATACTATTATAGGTACGATTGGCATCAATTTACCAAATACTTTTAAAATCCTGCATCCGGCGATCGAGGAAAGCGCAATTCCCGAATGGGTGGAAACTTACCGCTCTTATTATCGGACTGAAGGTGAAAAGCAGGTAGATTTATTTCCCGGGACAAAGCAAATATTGCAGTTGGTGAGCAAGTCGGGATTGAGCCTGGGAGTTTTCAGCAACAAACAGGTAAGTTTTGTTAATTCGTTACTAAAAAAATTGATAATCCACAGTTTTTTTGATTTAATTTTAGGTGATAACGGAGAAATAGTCCCGAAACCAAATCCGGCTGTTTTTCACTCGATTATTAAACCGCTGTTTCCGGAATTGGATAACAGTCAAGTTTTAATGGTTGGCGATACAGCGGTTGATTTGCTGTTTGCTAAAAATGCTGGGATAGATGTTTGTTGGGCGGCTTACGGATATGGCGATCGCGCTCAGTGTCTCGCCCTAGAACCGAATTTCGCGATCGACGATATTTCCGAACTTGCTGCGCTAGTTAAAAATTAATTTTTTCTAGCTTTTTTTGAGAATAGTTGGAATCATTTAACTCAAAAGTCTTTAATTAAAAATATTTCAATAGAGGCGGACGCTCTATTAAATTAATTTAAGTGAAAAAATAAATGCGCGAACCTGTAAGCCGCCTAAACCCGGCAAAGTAAACCATACCAAAGATAGAGTTATTGCGACAACAGCTATTATAAATTAACAAGTAGGATTCATGTGAAGGCAGAAGGCACAAGGCACAAGGCAGAAGGAAAAAAAACGATGGAGGTCAGATTTTTTTTAGGTAGAATTTACAGCCAAAATTCTGCATGATAGCCTTCTAACTTCTGCCTTGGGAAAACAGGGCAATTCTGTTAAAATCTAGGGTCTGCTGCCAGTCTGGATCGAAAATAAACTCAATCTATAGAAACTCATGCAGATCGATATAAGCATTCCTTCTGAAACGCTATCGCCGACTCGCACTGGTGGCAATGCACCGAATTTAATAGAAGAAGTATTTCGGCTGTACGATCGCGCGCTGGCAGCTATCAGCAACGGCATCGCGATCGCGGACGCTACCCGCCCGGACAAGCCCATAGTCTACTGCAACCTGGCTTTCGAGAGGATTACAGGCTACGATCGCAGCGAAATAATCGGGCAGAACTGTCGCTTCCTGCAAGGCCCGGATACCGATGGCGCTGCCGTCGATAAAATCCGCGTGGCCATGAAAGAACAACACGACTGCAAAGTAGTTCTGAAAAACTACCGCAAAGACGGCACCGCCTTCTGGAACGAACTCGCCATCTCGCCCGTGCGCGACAGCAGCGGGCTCGTCACCCACTTCATCGGCGTCCAATCTGATATCACGGATCGCTTCCAAGCAGAAGAAGCCCTCAAACAAGCCGAGGCAAAATACCGCAGCATCTTTGAAAACGCCACCGAAGGCATATTTCAAACCGCCCCAGACGGGCGCTACCTCAGCGCCAACCAGGCACTCGCCCGAATGTACGGCTACGATTCCCCGTCAGAACTGATGGCAAAATGTTCGGCAAAAAACCTTTACACCGATCGCGCCCGCCGCGCTTCCTTCATTGCAGAAATCAGCAAAAATGGCTCCATGAAAGAGTTTGAGTCCTGCGTCCGCCGCAAAGACGGCAGCACTACCTGGATCTCGGAAAACGTGCGCGAAGTCCGCAACGAAGGCGGCGAGCTCCTTTACTACGAAGGAACCGTCGCCGAAATCGCCGCCCGCAAAGAAGCCGAAGCAGCCCTGCGAAATCAAGAATACTGGCTGAAAACCGCGATCAACGCCGTGCCCGACGCGATCAACCTCACAGACAGCGAGGGGCGCTGGCTAATTGCCAACGACTACGCCCTCCAACTTTTGGGCTGGGAAACAGCAGACTACCAGGGCAAAACTACTGCCGAACTCGCTGCCACCGCCGATCCGAGAGTCAGAAAAATCCTGCTAACTTGGCAGGAAACCGACGAAACAACCTGGCAAGCCGGCACCCTCACCTCCAGCCGCCAAAGTGTCCCCTTGCCCACAGGCGGCAGCAATTTGTTTGAAGTGCGGAAAGTGCCGCTGTTCAACCCCGACGGTTCGCGCAAAGGTTTGGCAGTCGCTGGGCGGGACATCACCCAGGAAGTGGAAGCGGATGCAGCTTTGCGAGACAGCGAACAGCGGTTTCGGGCAATTTTTGAACGCGCTGCCATCGGCATGGTAGTCGCTACCCTCGAAGGTATGGCGATCGCCACTAATCCGGCATTTCAAGCTATGCTGGGGCTCTCGGAAGCTCAACTGCGGGGTATGGACCTCGAGGAATGCGCGCACCCGGAAGACGTAGAAGCCGATCGCCAGTTGCGCCAACAGTTGGCCGCCAGCGAATGCGAAGCTTACCAAATCGAGAAGCGCTACCTCCGCCAAGACGGCAGCATCAGGTGGGCACGCCTCAGCGCCTCTGTCATCGACAGCAGTCAGGGAACGCCACAGTTTATTTTGGAAATGGTAGAGGATATTACCGATCGCAAACAAGCCCAGTCAGCTTTATTGCAAAATGAGGCTAAGTGGCGATCGCTGATTCTCAACAGTTCCGACATCATTACTATTCTTGACGATCGCGGTAGCATTGTTTACGAAAGCCCTTCTGTAGAAAGAGTTTTGGGCTACGAACCACAGGAACTCGCTCGTCAAATTGCTCTCGATTTCATCCACCCTGACGACCTTGCCTCGGTGATTTCCGAGGGCGAAAAACTGATCGCAAATCCAGGCGTTCCGATCGCCGTAGAAGGTCGGTTCCGGCGCGCTGACGGTTCTTGGTGTTTTCTCGAAGGCGTCGGCATCAACTTGCTAGCAGACCCCGCTGTGAACGGAATAGTGATCAACTCCCGCGACATGACGGCGCGCAGGCAAGCAGAGTACCGCCTCAGCAAAATCAACGAGTGCTTTTTGGGATTCACCACCGACGCCGCTGACAACATCCAGCGCCTGACATCTTTAGCAGGCGAGCTTTTGGGGGGAAGCTGCGCCATCTACAGCCGCGTCGGTGACGGTCTGCTGCGCGCGATCGGGACTTGGCAAGTGCCGCCGGACTACCCGCTGGTCGATCGCGCCGAGGGCCACATCTGCACCGACGTATGCAGGAAAGGAAGCGATCGGGCTGTCGCCCTTCCTGACTTGCAGAACACGATCTACGGCCAAATCGATCCCGCTGTCATCCGCTACCAACTGCGAAGCTATCTGGGACAAGCAGTGCGCCAGGGCGACAATTACGTGGGTGCGATGTGCGTTCTCTACACCGACCCGATCGCGCCCACAGAAGCCGACTGCAAGCTGATCGGAATTATTGCTGGGGCGATCGGAGTCGAGGAAGAACGGGCCGCCGCCGCCGCTCGCGACCACCAAAAATCCCAAGAACTGCAAACAGCTTTGCACGAATTACAGCAAACTCAAATGCAGTTAGTACAAACCGAAAAAATGTCTTCCCTCGGACAGGTGCTAGCAGGAATTGCCCACGAAATTAACAACCCAGTTGGCTTTGTCGCTGGCAACCTCTGCCACGTCCGAGGCTACGTTCTCGACTTGTTAGAAATCGTGCAAGCCTATCGAGAAGAGTACCCAAATTCCCCAGCCAAAATTCAGCAACAAGCCGATGATATAGACTTAGAATTTCTAGCAGAAGACCTGCCAAAATTGCTCAATTCGATGCATACAGGATGCGAGCGAATTGTAGAAATTATTCAAACACTGCGCAATTTCTCGCGGGCTGACGAAGCGAAAATCAAGACAGCCGACATTCACGAAGGTTTAGAAAGTACCTTGTTAATGTTGAACAGCAGGCTGAAAGCCAAGGCTAACTGGCAGGGCATTAAAGTGATTAAAGAATACGGAGAACTGCCGGAAATAAACTGTCATCCCGGACTGTTAAACCAGGTATTTATGAATGTATTGGCAAATGCGATCGACGCCTTGGAAGAAAGCAGCAGCCAAGCAAAAGACACCGCAAATTCTACCTGTCCTACTATTACGATTCACACAGAAACCATTGATGACAAGTGCATTTGCATTCGGATTAAAGACAACGGTTCGGGCATTTCCCAAGATCAGATCGTGCGTTTGTTTGACCCGTTTTTTACCACGAAACCCGTAGGCAAAGGCACAGGTTTGGGTTTATCAATTTCGCACCAAATTGTCGTTGAAAAACACAACGGCAAGTTGCAGTGCCTCTCCGAACCCGGTCAAGGCACTGAATTTATCATCGAAATTCCAATTCGTTGACATCAGGACGCTGGTAATCAGGATATCATGATTGATATGATGGGTGTTTATCCAAATCCGCTTTAAACACCCCTTGATAAGACTGGTTGAAAGCGCTCGTACCCAATCGAAGTCAGAGTCCAGACTGACTAAGAAATAAACGGGGTATTTAAGCCGGATTTGGTATGAAACCGGATAGGCAACAAGTGGTTTGATATCAAATCTGTAAGCAGCGGAATTATTCCTATCTCTCTTCTATTCATCTGCGTGCATCAGCGTCAATCCCTTGTCATCTGCGGTTGGATAAATTCTCTTTTTTTGACCGCAGATGAGGGCAGATGCAACACAAATTAACGCAGATGAATTATATAAATTTCGGTGGCACCATCCATCCGTGATTGTTGACTGTTGATTGGATTTGACGCCCAATGATGCAACCGGAATTGATATGACACTCTACCCTAACGCGGTAAGGTGTTTCAGGCGTACCTTACATATAGCAGTTTTCAACTGAGTCAGGTAATCTACACTCAGCACCCCATTACCCATTATTAATGTGTACCTGACTCAACTGAAAAATACTATAGCAATCCTAAATGATTTGTGAATTTCTTACTTCCTCCCCGAACCTGGGGGGAGGGTTGGGATGGGGTAAAAAATTTATGACTCATTGAGGATTGCTATATAATTATGTTCAAGTCAGCCCTAATTTAGTTAAAAACTAAACTGCGTCCGCAAATTGCCCACAAAAATTGTCGGGTTGTTATCGAAATTATTGGCATTGCCGATCGCATAAAATGCTGGCACGATCGAAATATGGTCGGTGAGAGGCAAATAATAAGCTGCCTCAATGTCGTACTGCGTGCCGCCATTCCCTCCGCCAGAAACCAGAAACCTCCGACCGCCAGTAAAGTCAAAAGGTACTACAAATGACACCGTAAGCAAAGCTCCTTCTTTGAACAAATCTGGAAATGCAAGTCCTAACTGATAAGATTGATTTTTGATCGTGCCGTCGGGTCGGTTAGTCTTGGGAAATATATTGGTTTCGGCATAGCCGTAGCGGCCGAAAAGACCAAAGCGGGGAGTGACTAACCAATCGAAATTGAAACTATAAGTATTCGCAGTCGCATTTCCCAGGCGGCCGCCGAAACCGTCATCTGCCACACCGGTCAACGGCATGCTGTTAGGAGATCCAATTAAGCCACCGATTTGCTGGATGTTGGAACGGCTGTACAGAAAGCGCAAATTAGCCCGATCGCTCGGACTGAATGTTAATTCTGCTGTCGTCGTATTCGTGCCGCCAAACAAGCCTTGAGACGGATTGGAAGCGGAATTAAACACGGAATTCGGCAAAAATTCCGTACTCTCGCCCAAATAGCCAAAACGCAGTTTCAATGCGCGGCCGATATCCCACAAAACCAAAGCACCGGCACCGCGTTTGGTAGCGCTTAACAAAGGGCTGTTGTTAGAATCAAAGCTGCTGACACCGTTCACGAAAAAGTTAAACCTATTGTTGTCAAAGTAGCGGTAGAAATTAATCCTCGGCCCGACTACTACTTGCAAGCTTTTGCTAAGCGGGAACCGATAGGAAAGTTCCCTCAGGACAACTTCATTGGGATTTACTCCCGCAGTTTGATCGAGAAAAGGAGTGCCAAAGGTATTGAATAGACCTGTTGAAGTATACTGATTGGCTGGGGAATTGCCGTTACCTACAGCTAGCTGTGTAATCAATTCGTCTTTCCCTGTAAAGGAAGTAGTGAGAGTCAACCAAACTAACTGGCTGAAAGTGATTTCTGGGTCGTCAACTTTCTGCACGATCGGTCTGTTGGTGACAGGATCGCGTCCGGCTACTCGATCGAGCCCAGCAGCTTTTCCATTTATTGCTTCAACTCGGACTCGCTCGCCCGCAAAAGCTCCAGTCAGGTTAAACCAAGCAAATCCGTTTAGTTTAGTAGTAGTTGAAAATTGGTTGGCTTCCAATTCGGCTGTTCGAGCTTCTAAAGCATCTACTCGACCGCGCAATGTAGCTAATTCGGCCGCAAATTCTTCTTGCAGTTTTTGCAGAGATGCTAAATCTTCTCGGCTGACTAAATTACCAGTAGAACCGCTAATTTGTTTGGTAATTTGATCCAAGCAAGCATTTAATCCGGCGGCAAATTCGTAGCGAGTCATTGCCCGATTGCCTCGGAATGTGCCGTCTGGATATCCCGCAATGCAGCCGTATCTTTCTACTAGGGATTGCAAGGCGCCAAAAGCCCAATCTGTCGGCCGCACGTCGGACAGTTGGGAAACAGAGGTGACTTGT
>NZ_JANMZH010000501.1:0-4324 GCF_031383065.1 Microcoleus sp. OTE_8_concoct_300
GGGCGGGACGCCCATCCCACCAACAGAAACAGGACGGGCGGGACGCCCATCCCACCAACAGAAACAGGACGGGCGGGGACGCCCATCCCACCAACAGAAACAGGACGGGCGGGGACGCCCATCCCACCAACAGAAACAGGACGGGCGGGACGCCCATCCCACCAACAGAAACAGGACGGGCGGGGACGCCCATCCCACCAACAGAAACAGGACGGGCGGGACGCCCATCCCACCAACAGAAACAGGACGGGCGGGACGCCCATCCCACCAACAGAAACAGGACGGGCGGGACGCCCATCCCACCAACAGAAACAGGGCTTACCCACTCCCACCCAAGAAACCGGGTTTTTAACCGAATCTGCGGGCTGCAACCCGTCTTTTGGTGAAAAACCCGGTTTCGAGGCACCGGTGCCTAAGTCCCAAGAAAGGTAAGATTTAATGGGCAAGTCAAATTTATTGAGTCATGGCTTCCAAATCCTCTATCCCCTAACGGAATTCTATGCAGTTGCAGCGCCAATTTAGCGGACAACTGATTGCGATCGACACCAAAACCGCGATCGCCAGCGGGGGTGAAGGCCGCATCTACCCGATCGCCCAAGACTCGTCCCTTGTAGCAAAAATCTACCACAGACCGACAGACGAAGACGGCGACAAACTCACAGTCATGTTCAGTATGCCGCCGGATGCGCCGATCGCGGAACCGGGGCACGCTTCGATTGCTTGGCCGATCGATTTGCTGCATACTGTGGGCGGGCGAGAAAAAATCGTCGGTTTTGTGATGCCGCGCGTCAACAAAGTGAGGCCGGTACACACTTTCTACACTCCGAAAACCAGGCGCGAACAAAAACCGCTATTTAACTATCTTTACCTCCACCGCACGGCCAGAAATCTCGCCTCGGCTGTAAACGCCCTCCACATCAGGGGTTACGTCATCGGGGACGTAAACGAGTCGAATATTCTAGTCACGGATACGGCCTTGGTAACGCTGGTAGATACGGATTCGTTTCAAGTCCGCGATCCTTATACGGGTTACGTTTATCGGTGTCCCGTGGGGAAACCCGAGTTTACGCCGCCGGAGTTGCAGGGGCAGACTTTCCGGGATATCGATCGAGCTCCAGAGCACGATTTGTTCGGTTTAGCTGTATTAATTTTTCAATTGCTGATGGAAGGTACGCACCCGTTTTCGGGAGTTTATCTCGGTAGCGATGAACCGCCGTCTTTGGAAGCGAGAATTCGATCGGGCCATTTCCCCACAGGTACGAAGCGGATTCCCTACCGCCCGATGCCGGCTGCGCCTCCTTTTGAGATGCTGCATCCGCGACTGCGGCAGATGTTTGTCCGCTGTTTTGAGGAAGGACACGACAATCCTGCGGCGCGCCCGGATGCGAAAACTTGGGTGAATGCGATTCGGGAAGCGGAAGATGCTTTGGTAACTTGCAGCAAAAACAGTCAGCATAAATACGGAAATCATCTGAGTCGGTGCCCTTGGTGCGATCGGGCAAAACTCCTGAAGGGGCGCGATCCGTTTCCTTCGCGGCAAGCAGTCAGCAACGGATTGCACTTGCAGCCGGCGAAAATCAAGCGTAAAAAGCCCCAACCACCGCCTGTCGTGAGGGAGCCCGCAGTGCGCCGGCAACAGCCCGCCACGGGGCTGCCGCGCCAACTCGGCCAGTACGCAGTGCCGTTGCTGCCGATGCCTATGTCTTCTCGGAGTCGGACTCCCGCGCCTCGGGTTCCGGTGGGCAAGTTTGAGCGCCTTTTTCAGGATGCTGCTTGGGGAGGTGTTTGGGGCAGTTTGTGTTTGGCGGCGATCGGGGGGATTTATTCGGTAATAGCTGAGGGCGGCGGCGCTATTTTGGGGGCGATTTTTGTTGGTACGATTTGGGGCTGTTTTTTTGGGATGATGTGGGGCGTTTTTACTTTGCCGCCGAATCAGATTTGGCGGAAGTGGGGGGGTGTTTTGGTGGGGGCGGTTTGGGGGGCTTTTTTGTTGGCGGCGATCGGGGGTGCGGTGTTTGGGGCGATTAATAGCACTCCGGGAGTCGGGCAGAGGATTTTGGCTGGGGGGGTGGTTGGTGCTGTCTGGGGCTGTGTTTGGGCGAGTTTTCGGCCTCCTCTGGCGCTGCCGGTGGGGAGGGTGTGGGGCCGGCGGGGAGGGTATTTGGGGGCGGTCTGGGGCTCGTTTGTGGGGACTCTGGCTGGTGTTTTTTTGGGGGCTGGGCTGGTGGTTTGGCAGCAGTACAGCGGCCAAATGCGGCCGCTGGATGAGTTTGCGGGTTTGTTGCTGGGTGTGGCGATCGTGGCGGCTGGTGTGGGTGCGATTGGGGGTGTGGTTTCTGGGGGTGTGTTGGGTTTGTGCGGGTTTTCGCCGAAGCTGCCGATTTCGTTTCAGCCTTCGGGGGTGAGGGGTGGGGCTTTGGGGGCGATTTGGGGCAGTTTTTTGGGGACTTTTGCGGGGGCTGTCTGGGGTGCGGTGCTGTCTGCGATGTTTCCGGCTGTTAGCGCTGGGGTGCCGGTGGAGTTGGGGCCTGTGGCGGGGGCGATCGTGGGGGCTGGTTTGGGGGCGATTTGGGGGGTGGTTTCGGGTACTGTTTGGGGGGCTTTGGGCAAGTGGTGATCGGTTGATGTGTGTTTTTGGGTGGAAAATGCGCCTGTGCCTAGGTGTAAAAATCGAGGTGTTAAATTTGGGGGCTACAATGTATGTGCTGTAAGGGTTAGAGGCACTTCTACCAATAAAATGGTAGACGCGATCGTTGAAATCTATGCAGGATAAGGGTTTGAGGGCTGTATGAATATTTTGGTATTGACAAGTGGAAGGCCCAAATGGTACTTTTGTTTTACGCAGACGCAACTGAACCTTGAAAACTAAATACAGCAATGCTTCTGGAACGGGCGATCGTAATTAACCTAACTCCCTATTAGGGATTGAAACTTAAATTTCTCTCGGCTGCCCAGTTGCAAGCAGCATTAATCGTAATTAACCTAACTCCCTATTAGGGATTGAAACGCTATATTGCTGGCGGTTTTGTATGCCGGGAATTTGAATCGTAATTAACCTAACTCCCTATTAGGGATTGAAACATGTAATTCCTATATTTGGGGAAACCTGTCCAAAAGGATCGTAATTAACCTAACTCCCTATTAGGGATTGAAACTAATCTCTCGGTCTATCCCTTTGTGCCAAGGATGCCATCGTAATTAACCTAACTCCCTATTAGGGATTGAAACTACAGACTCAAGCTCTTTATTGGTAAGTGTTTGAGATCGTAATTAACCTAACTCCCTATTAGGGATTGAAACGTGCCAAGTAAAAGCTATCCGATTGCCGTTTTTATCGTAATTAACCTAACTCCCTATTAGGGATTGAAACATGACTTGCAGCAGTTCTCTCGCGTCTAGGTTGTAAAATCGTAATTAACCTAACTCCCTATTAGGGATTGAAACTAACAATTCTCAAGGATGGCGCTGCGAGTGCAAGCTTATCGTAATTAACCTAACTCCCTATTAGGGATTGAAACCAAAATTCCAGCTTTGACCCAGAGGCGATTGTAAGATCGTAATTAACCTAACTCCCTATTAGGGATTGAAACAGGGCGGCCCATTCTGGGGAAATAGCCATCGCAGCAGATCGTAATTAACCTAACTCCCTATTAGGGATTGAAACCCATCTTGCGTTTTCCAATAAGCTTGACCCCGATAACATCGTAATTAACCTAACTCCCTATTAGGGATTGAAACCGAGAAAGTCTGCTCTGCGGTGCGCTACGGTCAATCGTAATTAACCTAACTCCCTATTAGGGATTGAAACGTAAGCGTGTCTATGACCCAAAAGAAAATATCGAAATCGTAATTAACCTAACTCCCTATTAGGGATTGAAACATTAGCAATTGCATTGTATGCTTCAGGAGGAATCGTAATTAACCTAACTCCCTATTAGGGATTGAAACATTGGTTTTGTTGTTGATTCGCTATTTTGAGAAATCGTAATTAACCTAACTCCCTATTAGGGATTGAAACTTGTAGTGGACAATGCGGACGCAATTACCGCTAATCGTAATTAACCTAACTCCCTATTAGGGATTGAAACAATATGTCTCATGTTGCATTATTTGGTTCACAAAATCGTAATTAACCTAACTCCCTATTAGGGATTGAAACACAGCGACACAAAGTGGCACGGGAGTACGAGCCGGAATCGTAATTAACCTAACTCCCTATTAGGGATTGAAACATTAGCAATTGCATTGTATGCTTCAGGAGGAATCGTAATTAACCTAACTCCCTATTAGGGATTGAAACATTGGTTTTGTTGTTGATTCGCTA
>NZ_JANMZH010000539.1:0-5789 GCF_031383065.1 Microcoleus sp. OTE_8_concoct_300
AATGTGTTTATTTTACCTCGCTCCCGGTGCATATAAACAAATATGGACCGCTAATTAAATAACTAAAAATTTTAATTATTTTTGTGGGTTGGGCTCCCCGCCCGACCAAAAAGGCCGGGGGGGACGCCCATCCCACAATAATAATTAAAATTGTAAGTTATTTAATTCGCGATCCTTATTTGATTAGATGCACCTGTAGCGAGGTAAAATACACACATTAAAGCCCCTCTCCTGTAAGGCGAGGGGTTTGAGGAAATTTCCCACTATCGGCTCTATCGAGCGCTACAAATGTCTGTGCTGGCAGTAGCAACTACCAACTCCGAATCCAACTGCAAATCTAAATCCGTGTCGGGATTAACAGCATACAAATCGACTTTATCTCGACCCAAAAATACCCCGATCAAAGTCCCGATTCCCGCACCGCCGAGCACCTCCTCAGTCGCGATCGCCCGATCGCCCGTAACACCTGCGATCGCCGCCGCTGCTGCTGCACCCAAGGCCGTATTCTTAACTAGATTACCAACATTAACCCCCTTGGTAACAGTTTCTTTCCTAGTAATCACTTGCGAAGTGGCATTGAGAGGCACTCTGCTGCCGTTGATTATACTTAATTCTTGAGCCACAAACTGAACGCCCGAAGCAGTCGATCGCAATTCCCCACTAATTTTCGAGCCTTCGGGTATCAGCACTTGACCATTACTGCCCTTGATATCCGAAGCAACAGTCAGCGTAATCGGAGATTTGTCATTGGGGCCGAGCAAAATCTTGCCTTTTGCATACTCGACTGGAATAGTCGCCCCGCTGGGAATTTTCACAGCCACAGACTCGCTAACATCAATCTTAGCAATGTAAGGAGAATTAATTGCTCTTGCTTGATTGGTACTCACTAATGTTTGATAGATAAAAGCAGCTACTTCAGCTCGCGTTGCTGACTTGTTGGGTTTGAGAGATTTAGGATTGGGATAGCTGACAACCAACTGTTTTTCAGTAGCAGCAGCAACGCTTTTGGCAGCATAACTTTGAATCTCACCCGCATCATTATAGTAGCTGAGAACATCTTGAAAATCGCACGTAGGCTCATAGCCCATTCCGTTATTTAAAGCGACTACAACTTGAACGCGAGGAATCTGCTGTGTCGGCCTGAAAACATTGCCGGGATAGCCAGACATCCATCCCATTTCGTAAGCTTCGGCGATCGCCCCGCTTGCCCAAAAATTAGACGGAACATCGGCAAACCTTACAGCAGCGCGGGTTTTTGCCTTTTTCACAGAACGCACCATTGCCGCGAATTCAGCCCGCGTTACCGGTGCATCCGGGCGAAAACTGCCATCGGGAAATCCTTTGATAATTCCTCTTTCTGACAAATCTTGAATAAAATCTTTTGCCCAGTAGTTATTATTAACATCCGAAAAAGCTGTCTGAGCAAAAGAAGGCGCGGGAGCTAGCATCGGCGCTGCGGTTCCGGCAACTGTTCCCAAGGTTAATAACACAGACGTACCGGATTTGATGCGATGTAATACAGACATTTTTTGATTCTCCAATTTACACAATTTTTTTATTGAGGAAAACTAAGCTTTTGATAGGCTGATTGAGTCCTGCCCAACTTGCTCTTTCCCTCAGTTATGTAATCATTATTGAATGAGTTTACTTCTGGTGCGGGGAAGATACGGTATTTTAAAATAAATATTTTGATACGGCGTTGGGAATTTTAAAATGCTTAAATTCCTTAAAATCCTTATGTTCCTTATCTCCTTTATCTACCTTGTCTCTCCAATTAACAGGATTTAGGGACAAAGCCATTTGATATTAGTTAACTATATTAACTGAGATGTTGCACCCTTCTCAATAAGCTTTTTATGAACAGGCAAGATGCCTGTTCCACAAGAAATTCACTCTTTGTGGAACAGGCATCTTGCCTGTTCTTGAGAATGGTGCAAGATGTGAGTTAACTAAAAGTGAATATAATTGAGTCGATCGAGAAATACCTGTTTGTTGCTTATGAGTAGCCTGACGTTTGCCTCTGCCCATCAACTAGCGCGAATGATTCGCGATCGCCAAGTCTCTGCCGTCGAAGTTCTCGACGCTTACCTTACTCAAATCGCAAAGCACAACTCGCAATTAAACGCCATTTGTACGCTGGATGAAGACAATGCTCGTACTAGAGCAAGACTTGCGGATGAAGCCCTAGCCAGAGGAGAAAACTGGGGTGCTTTACATGGGGTTCCCATCACGATTAAAGACATTTTTGAAACAGCCGGACTCCGCACCACAGCAGGCTATATTCCCCTCAAAGATTATGTGCCTCAACAGGATGCAACTGCTGTTGCGAGATTGCGGGCAGCAGGTGCTGTCATCATGGGAAAAACCAACATGGCGGAACTGGCTGCCGATTATCAAAGCACAAATTCTCTGTTTCCACGGGTGAATAATCCTTGGCATCTTGACTACACACCTGGTGGCAGTTCCGGGGGCAGTGCCGCTGCTGTCGCCGCCGGACTTTCACCGTTAGATTTGGGGAACGATTTCGGGGGTTCGGTGCGTCAGCCTGCTCATTTTTGCGGCATATATGGTTTAAAGCCGACAGATCGCCGTATTTCTACAGCAGGGCAGATTCCTGAAGTGCCGGGAATGCCGCTGTGTATTCGGCAAATGATGACAGTGGGGTGTTTTGCTCGATCAATCGAAGACATCCGGCTATGTTTTTCGTTAATTGCAGGCGCGGATCTGCGACGCCCTGATGTCCCGCCGATTCCGCTCGATAGACCCTCTGGCAAGCCTTTGCAGCATCTCAAAATCGCTTGGAACGATGAATGGGCCGAAGTTCCCGTTGCTTCTGAAATTCGAGCAGCTATGGAGTCGATCGTGCAGACACTCTCTCACGCAGGTGTCCAAATCGAACGCTGGCTTCCCAAAGACTTTGAGCTTTCCAAAATATTGAATCTCTACGGACGGATCTCAATGTACCTCACTATCTACGCTCAACCGCAGGATAGATATAACGTGCGTCGTAGTTTAGAGTTAATCTTCCGCACCGCAACCCAAGGCGACAAGGAACTCCGAAAATTGGGAGATTTCAGCAGATTCCTACCTGAGATATTGAATCCAAGTTTGAAAGGATATTTCGAGGCACTCACACAGCGCGATCGCTTCACTGCCCATATAGATGAGGCATTAGAACCGTGGGATGTATGGCTTTGTCCCGTTGCTGCAACCGCTGCGTTTACTCACCGTCCCGCTTGGAGTGCCGTTGACATTGATGGCAGATCCTATCCTCATGCAGTGGCAAACGGGGCTTACACCATGCCTTCTAATCTTAGTGGACATCCTGCCGTGGTAATTCCAATTGGACAAACTCAAAATGGTTTACCGATTGGAATGCAAATTGTTGGTAAGCGGTGGCGTGAAATGGAGTTGTTGGCGATCGCAGAAGCGATCGACAAAGTGGTTGGTAGTTTGCAACACCCACCTGGTTACTGAGCATTTTATAAAGTTTCACTTGATGGTCAAGAATACAATCAGTGGTAGGGTGCGTCAGGTTTGAGATTTTCAATGTGCACGGAAAGTATTAATCTGACGCACCGTTTTTTGTGGGCGTGCGTCAGTTGTGAGATTGTTAGTTTGTAGTGAAAATAATGCTAGGTGACGCACCCTACTTCATTTTTACTGATGAGTGGTGACTGATGTCTAATGACTAATACTTGCCATCGGTTCCCAACTGGTCACATCTTCAAACAAAGATTGATAGCCCGCTGCATTGGGATGGAGACCATCCGAAGTTAGACACGAACTACACCAAATATTGCCCCGAGCGAGCCATTTATCAAAAATATCTAAATAGGGAATTCCCCGCAACTGACAAGCTAATTTCGTTGCTTCTTTATAGCGATATTGGTCAGCCTGACTGTAATACAAACAATCTTGAAAAGGCATTTTACTTTCATCCACCGGCACCATCCCGATAAATATCACCGGACAAAGTTGTTGGGACACGTTTAACAAATTATCCAAAACAGTTTTAAAATGTTCAAAAGCAGTGTAGCTGCGCCCGGTAGGTGACTGCACTCTCGCCGAATCGTTGAGGCCGACGGAAAGAATAATCGCATCCGGGACGCGGTTTCTGAGCTCGCCACGCTGGCGAAACTCGTTTTCGAGCCGCTGGGCGACTTGATAGGTGCGATCGCCCCGAACGCCCAAATTGTATAAAACGTGTCCTGCACTCTCCGGTAACATCCACTGGCGCCGCAATCTTTCCACCCAGCCACCGCCTACACCGTCGCCGAAACCGTAGATTAAGCTGTCGCCGAAAGCAATCAATCTGAGGGGATGAGAAGTTACCCGATGCAAGTTACCAAAGGAATAGGCTGTTGCTGCCTGCATAAGCAATGATACTCAGTTAATAAATTATGAATCTTGACATACTAAACTAGAATGTAACATTACATAAAGTAGGTAGTCTCATGGTTAAGCGTCCAACCTTCGATTCAACTCAGCTAACCCGTCGCGCGGAAGAGTTGATCGCTGCTGCATCCAACCGCTATCGGATTACGGTACAGGTGGCGAACCGCGCCAAACGCCGCCGCTATGAAGATTTTGACAATATGGACGACCATCAAATGATGAAACCTGTAATGCGGGCGATATTTGAGATGTCGGACGAACTGACTCAGCCGGAAATTATCGGAGATATCTAGGCTTCGGGAGTTTTGAGTTTTGAGTGGTGAATTGCCAGAAATTTTTGTCAACTCACAACTCAAAACTTTGTCAAACTAGACTGGTGCAGGCGAAAAACCCGGTTTGTTTTATATACGCAAGCCAAGGTCCCGATCGCACTTCTAAAAAACGCTTTTTACAAAATCGGGAGGGTCCCAACCGGGTTGATTTTCCTAAGTCCTAAAATTAGAAACTAGGACTCGGCTGGCGGGTAAGATTATAAAATTATTATATGTCTGAAATTGTCAAAACCGTGAATAAATTAAAGCGGGGCTTAAGTTTTCTGTTGGTTACTTTGAGTGTGGCGATTTTCACGCTTTTGAGTTGGGTATTGGAATCGGGCGAACTGAGTCTGTCAGCTTTGGAACCTTCGCTGCTGCGGAGTTCTGAGTCGGCGTCGGTGCAGCGGGTGGCTCAACAATCTCCGCAGTCGCAAGTGAGGGTGCAAGATGCGTGGAAATTTGTGTATGAAAAATTGCCGGATTTCCCGATCGAGAATAACTACATTTCCAAGGAAACAGGAAAAGTCGATCCTACCAATACTTTAGTCGGGCGGTTGATTCGATATCACGTATTTGTCAAAGGACGGCCGCCCAATTACCGCTTTGATTGGAAGTTGAGTTTAGCTGACTATTTGGGGGCGACTCCCGATTATTTGGTGGAAAGTGTGTATCCCGGAAACGATGTTTTGCGGTCAAATCCGATGGAACGGGATCGCGCTGCTATTCAAAGTTTAAATAGAGCACAGCGGGATGCTTTGGTTCAAGCTTTGGTTGATGTTTTTACGGAGACTTCCGGGCGTGGGCGCACACCGACGGCGGGGGAAACACAACAGCGATCAAACACACCGACAATACCTCAACCCCAGCCCGGAGATGCTAAGTTGCTGATACCTTAATACTCAGGGCTGCAGAAACCGGGTTTTTTACTGAAATACTGCATCCGGGCCTTTAACACTGGTAAAAAACTTCGTTTCTTTCGTATTTAGGGGTAATTCCTACTAAGGATCGGGAATTAAATAATTTACACAAGTTTGTGGGATGGGCGTCCCGCCCGTCCAGAAAGGACGGGCGGGACGC
>NZ_JANMZH010000555.1:0-13918 GCF_031383065.1 Microcoleus sp. OTE_8_concoct_300
GTAACGTCGTTCGGTGTACCACCACCAGATAGTTCAGTTTGGGTTCTTGACCCGCAAGCTAGACACTGTTTTAGTCTCAGATTTAAAAGGTGGTGAGCCTTTCTCTTCTTTGCCCCATGCCTTTAGGCTGGGGTTGGTGACGTATCTCACCCGATGTTAACTCCGCAAAACTGCGAATTGTGTCTACAACCTAAAGTTGACACACATTTGGTGCGCCTTCATTCAAAAATAACACAAAATTTAATACAGGCAAGCAGAACGCGCGATCGTAAGTCCCAAGCCTTTACACAGCAAATATTCCCCAATCTAAAATCTAAAATCTAAAATCGGATGGTTTGCCGATCGCCAGCCCGGCCAACCACGCTGTAGTCCAGGCACTTTGGAAGTTGAAACCGCCCGTCACGCCGTCGATATCCAAGATTTCGCCCGCAAAGAAAAGTCCGGGACAGCGGCGGCTTTCCATTGTCTTAAAATCGACTTCTCTGAGGTTGACACCGCCGCAGGTGACGAATTCTTCTTTAAATGCGCCTTTTCCGGCAATCTGATATTCGCCTTGAACGAGTTCTTGCAGGAGGCGATCGAGGGTTTTGTTAGATAAGTCGGCCCAGCGTTTTTGCTCATCAATGCCGATCGAACTTGTCAAGCGTTCCCAGAGGCGGCGCGGCACCGGAAACGGACAGCTAGAGACAATCAATCGGTGCGACAACTGCGACTTAACTGCTAGCAGTTGCTGCCGCAAAACTTCCGCATTGTACTGGGGAAGCCAATTAATCAGCACAGATGTTTTATAATGGCGATCGTGCAAAAATCTCGCACCCCAAGCCGAAAGTTTGAGTACAGCAGGCCCGCTTAAACCCCAGTGAGTAATTAGCAAAGGCCCGCTTTGTTCTAATTTAGCTCCCGGCAATTTCACCTTAGCATTAGGAACAGAAATTCCGGCTAAATCTTTGATTCTGCTGTCGGAAATATTAAAAGTAAATAGAGAAGGAACGGGCTGTTCTACAGTATTACCTAACTCTTTTGCCCACTTAAAACCCGCCGGATTGCTGCCTGTAGCGAGAAGAATGCGATCGCACTTAAAACTCTCCCCCGACTTCAACTCAATTTCAAACCTAGGGGCGGTGTCCCCCTGTTCGCCCTCTGCGGTGTTGCCCGTTAATTTCTTTACTGAAACTACTGCATCGCCGGTGCGAATTTTTACGCCTGCATCCTCAGCCGCCCGGATCAAACAGTTAACAATTGTCTCCGAATCGTCGGTGATCGGAAACATTCGCCCGTCTTCTTCTGTTTTCAACTTCACACCGTGACCTGCAAACCATTCTACAGTATCGCGGGGTTGAAATCGAGTAAAAGCACCGCGCAGAGCTTTCCCTCCTCTGGGGTAATTCTGCACTAAAACACCAGGGTCAAAACAAGCGTGAGTCACATTGCAGCGCCCGCCGCCAGAGATGCGAACTTTTGCCAGGAGTTGCCGGCCAGCTTCTAGTAAAGTGACGCGGGCCTGCGGGTAGGTTTTGGCACAGGTAATTGCACTAAAAAAACCCGCAGCACCGCCGCCGATAACTGTAATTTTGAGCATTCGATCGGACAAATTTTTTCTCGCTTATTCTGGTTCAAAATCGGATTTTGCCGCCCCGCAAGTGGGACAAACCCAATCGTCGGGGATATCTTCAAAGGGTGTACCGGGAGCTATGCCTCCGTCGGGGTCGCCTAGTTCTGGATCGTAGACGTAATTGCAAACTGTACAAACGTATTTTTGCATTTGCTTAACTCAATTTTATATTGCAAGCTTATAGATTGTAGTTGACAACGCAACCTAATGCAATATAGCAATCCTTGCAGGAGTCGTAAATTTTTTACCCCACCCCAACCCTCCCCGATGCCTTGGGGAGGGAGTAAGAAATTCACAAATGATTTAGGATTGCTATATCACTTTCAAAAAGTAATGAGAATTGCGGTAATTTCCAAGTCTTTACGAATTAAGTTTGGCACCCTTTTTTAATCTAATATCATGTCCGATCAATTAACCATAATATCCCGGTCGGGGCGGGTTTTTTAGATAGTCAATTATTGGCAGGTATTGTTGGTGAACCCGCCCCTACAAAAATCGTGGTTGCTCGACCGGACATGATATAAAATCTAAAATCTAAAATCTAAAATCTAAAATCGTCAAAGCCTCTAGAAGCACAGTTCTAGAGGCGGGATTTTATTTTTTATTAGTTTACTGCGATTGGAAGACTAGACTTTCGCTAAAGGCTTACCCCAAACGCCACTTTCATCTTCTTCGTACTGCTGGTGAATGGCGTCCCAAGCGGTGTGTTCCGCTTGTATCGAGTCGTTGGTTTCGTCAAATGCGGCGTTGTAGGATTCGATAAAGGTTTTTTGAGCGGCTTCCGACAGGTGCGATCGCACTTCTGGAGACAAGTCTGCCGGACTATTGCAGCGACCTTTGACGGCGCGCGGCAGCGTCATTTCGCTAACTGAAACTTCTTGGCCACCTGCACTTTCTAGCAAGAGTTGAAATTCGCCCGAACGATCGGCGGCGACTTCTGCCATCACGAGAAATTCGCCAGCTTCAACACGGGTTTGATAGATTGTTGCTTTGTCTTCGGGCATTCCCAAAGCGACTAAAGCGGAAACTAGACCCGCACCGGCCGAACCTGCGATCGCCCCGCTAGCTGCACCCAACAGTGCAGCACCCAGCGGGCCCGCCGAGACTACTGTACCGACAAAGGGAATAAACAGCATACCGACGCCAGTTAGCAAACCCAAAAAAGAACCGAATAAGGAACCAAAAATCGCCCCGCTTCGCAGACCGCCTAAAATTACATCTTTTTTAGTAATAAAGCCGGCAATTTTAGTTTTAGATTGGAAGTTTTTTCCCATTACTGAGATGTGGTCCCGGGAAACTCCGCGATCGAGCAACCGCCGAATTACACCGTCTAATTGTTCTTCTTCCTTAAATACGGCTGAAACTGTGCGTTCGGCTAAATATTCCTCGGTCATTTTACCTCCTTGATGGTTTGTCGATTACTTGTGCTGGTTTTCAGTATAGGAGGACACCGCAGGGCGATCGCATCGACCGCGAGATAGAGGTCGATCGACTGTGGCTAGATTGAGTCTATATCAAAGGAGTTAAAGAGGCTGGTAGTTTCCGATGCGATCGGTTATTTCAAGCTTTTATTCATATCTAATGTACTCAGCTAAAAATACCAATTGATTTATCATTTCTTCGGCTGATTTAGCAGCAATCAAGTTGAAAAACCCCCGCAACTGATCGCCAATCGAGTACCGCTGTTGCACTCCCATAATAATTCCAGCATGACCGATATCTTTGGCAATAAAGGTACTGTGCAAACGACAAAAATCTTTAGTGTTGAAACTGTATATGGCACGCCCTTGCTCCGCTGCCCAGATCAGTTGTTCCTCATCTGAACAGCTAAGCTTGTTAGCGTCCGAGGTAGTTATCACGTCTACACCAGAAGTTCGCAGAGCGAGTATCAGCGAGCGTTGGAGAATATCCTCATCCATGTATAAACAAATTCTGCTCACGATAGCTTACCTGCCATATATTCTGCTTCCAAACGGTCATACTCTTCGTAGTAAGCTGCTATTTCGGCGTCCGTTGCTTCCTTGTTCGCGTAATAGTAAGTGAGCGCTGCATAAATTTGTGCTAAAGTCAAATGCGGTCTTTCATCAATGATTTGCTGTGGAGTCATCCCGGCATTAAAATCAATAGCAATATTCTGTACCGTAATTCTAGTTCCTGCAATTCGCGGGCTACCGCCGCAGGTTCCGGGCGTGCGGACAATTAGCGTTCCTATATCAACGGCAGTTGTCATATTTACCTCGATTGAGTTAACTTTATTTTATTGTAACGCAGCTTCATTTCTACCCGATCGCATTTATCAAGGTTAATCAATGCCACTAGCACCCCTGTTTCCTGTCGTTCATCCCATTCTCAAATCTGCTTTTCCCAGATGTCTGTGGACGGGAGATATCAACAGCCGAGAAATTGCCCTAACAGTTGACGACGGCCCGCACCGGCAGCACACACCTCAACTGTTAAAAGTTTTGGATAAATATGACATAAAAGCTAGTTTTTTCTGGCTGGGATTTTGCGTTGACAGGCATCCAGAAACGGCTAAGGAAGTTTGCGATCGCGGACACTGGATCGGCCTCCACGGCTACCAGCATATATCGTTTCCCAAACTCAAAACCCACGAACTCAAACAAAGTTTAGAAGACACGCAAAAAGCAATTGCCCAAGCTTGCGATTTAGACCCAAAATTAATCCGGGACGTGCGGCCGCCCAACGGCATTTTTACCCCACGAACATTAGAGTTATTGCAACAGTGGGAATATCGCCCTATAATGTGGAGTGTCGTCCCGGAAGATTGGGTGCGACCGGGGGTTAAGAAAGTTATTAGTCGCGTCGTGCAGCAAACTGAAAACGGCTCAATAATTGTACTGCACGACGGCTATTGCGGTGGCGAAGATGTTGCAGCTTCTGCTGATAAAATAATTCCATTGCTTTTGTATAAAGGTTACAAATTTGTGACAGTCGATCGACTGTGGCAACAAGCAAACATTCAAGTAAAACCAAATTAAATCCATGAACAAAAAAACACTGTTTCTAGCATCTCTTTGTTTGGCGACCGCGGGATGGGCGATCGAGCTTTCTCCTGCTTCCCTGAGTGCTGAAACTCCACTTGTAGTGCAGCAGCCAGACCGTCGCGTATCCGCGCCTGCAGCCAACTCGAAAACCCCTCAAGTCGAACTGCTAAATCCGGGAGTGGAACCCCGACAGCAACTGCGTTTAAAGCCAGCTATCGATGTCAAACAAACGACAGTTATGACCGTAAAAATGGATATGGAAATATCCACATCGGGTCGGTCCTCGCCTGCGGCTAAAATTCCTGTATCGGTGATGACTTTCGAGACAAAAGTCACTAAAATTGATCCCAACGGCGATATTCACTACGAGTTTGCTTATACTAACGCAGATATCACCGGCGATACTGGAAATATCCCGCCAGCCGCCCGAGATGCCATGCGTTCCACACTCAAAAGCATAGTCGGAGTGAAAGGCTCTTTCATCATGGACAATCGCGGTTTTCATAAAGGAGGTGACATTATTTTGCCCGAAGGATCTGACAACAACCTCAAACAAATGGTTGGACAAATGTCTAAATCTCTAGAGCAACTGGCCTCGCCGCTGCCTGCAGAAGCAGTCGGAAAAGGAGCCAAATGGCGCGTTTCTTCTTCCTCTAATGTCATTGGCATGAATGTGAATGACATTGTTACCTATGAATTGGCTAGCTGGCAAGATGGAGTTGCCTCTCTGAATGTAAGTATAGAGCAGCAAGCAAACCCTCAAAATATTACCTCTCCCCAACTGCCTCCGGGAACTACCTTAACCCTAAAATCTTTGGCTTCTCAGGGTCGGGGAGCAGCCACAATGCGCTTGGATAGATTAATGCCTTTTCGGTCTACTGCGTCTGTTAGTTCAAATAGCGAAATGAGTGCTAAAAATGCTGGCAGTTCTGAAGAATTAACAATCACAACAAAAATGGTGATGGAGATGACTTTAGAGTCGAAGTAAGCTTTATTATACCAACTCTAAAAAGTAGGGACACCGCCATGCTGTGTCCCTGGTCGCAGCTAATTTTTTAAGAAATGGTATTAAATCGGGCTAATATACCTAATATTATGTAACTTTTCCGAAACTTTCGATCGCCAATTTGCAAGTAGAGGAGTCTGTTCTATGGTTCGATCGCACAAACGTCAAGGTATCATCGGTTTAGTGGTAGCCTTGGGGATAATCATCGGCAATTTAGTATTTCCGGGCCTGAATGTAGCGCCGGCATTTGCTGAAGCCAAATTTAAGGATGTTAACGACCATTGGGCGCAAGCTTGCATTGAGGAGTTAGCAGAGAAAAAAATTATCAGTGGCTACTACGAAGACGGCACTTTTCGCCCGAATCGCCCAGTCAGCCGCGCTGAGTTTGCGGCGATGGTTCGCAGGGCTTTTCCCGATGCCAAAACCGTCCGCAATCCGATCGACTTTGCAGATATTCCTACAAATTACTGGGGTTTTAAAGCAATTCGAGAAGCTTATCAGACGGGTTTTATGTCCGGTTACAGTGGCAGTATCTTTAACCCGACTTTGAATATAACCCGCTGGCAGGCTTTGGTTGCTTTAAGCAGCGGCTTGAAATATACACCTGCGGGGTCGGCGGCTGAGATTTTGGATGCGACTTTTGAAGATGCGCGGGAAATTCCCGAACTCGCAAGAAATGCGATCGCGGCCGCCACAGAAAAACAACTTGTGGTCAATTATCCGGCTGTTAAAAAGCTAGAACCTACACGCAATGCTACTCGCGCCGAAGTAGCCACTTTTTTCTGTCAGGCGATCGCCAAACCCGGCCAAACTGCCTTAGTTCCTGCGGAATATATCGCCCAAGTTCCCGCGGATATCGGCCCGCCGAGAACAACAGAAATCTCGGAATCGGGGAAAGTTCGGGCGGAAGTTTCTTTCGTAAAAGAAGCTGAAAATGCTAAAAATATCCGCCTCAAAATTATCCGCAACGGTCAAAGTTTATTAGAAGAACCAGTGCTGATTCCGACTCGTTCTCTAGTAGACAATCCCGACAAAAAAGCCAGCGAAGAAGTATCTGAAGGGCGTTTGTTATCGCTGCGAATCCGCGATTTGGACGGCGACAAGGAACCGGAAGTGCTGGCAGATTTAGTGTCAATCAACAGCGGCGTCCGCTGCTGCAATTATTCGTTTATTTACCGCTACGACTCGGCAGCTAAAAAATACACTCATATCAAGCATTTCTGGGGCAATGTAACTTACGAAATGGTCGATTTTGGCAAAAATGATATCCCCGAGTTCAAGAGTGAGGACTGGCGATTTTCCGAGGCTTTTACAAATTATGCTGATTCTCGCTTCCCGCTGCAAGTTTGGCAGTACCGCCAAGGTAAAATGCAAGATGTTACCAAGCAGTATCCGGTGGAAGTATACACGAATTCTGCTGAGCTTTGGCTGGAATCTAACAAGCGTGTGAGTGAAGATGGGGAGGTGAAAGGGGTGTTGGCGGCTTTCATGGCTAGCAAGTATGTCATGGGCCAGGATGCGGAAGGTTGGCAGTTGTTGGAGAGGGTTTATCAAGGACGCGATCGCACTCAATTCTTTGGGAAGTTGCGCGAGTTTTTGGTGAGCACGGGTTATGCGAGTAAGTAGATTTGGAGGTTTTTAACCGCAGATTAAGGCGGATTAACGCGGATTAACGCGGATAGTATCTCTAGGGGTGGGTTTTACCAATAATATCTAATTCCCACTAACAATCTCAATAAACTCGCTCCCATACAACGGATAAACCAGGTCAATTTTTACTTCGATACTAATCCCAAAAATGTACATGATGATTTACCGCTTTGTGGGGGCGGGTTTATTTAAATCTTTAGTTACAGCCACGTATTTTTGGTGTAAGCCGCTCTTACAGATACCTGGAAAGTTGAGATTGCGATTTCAATCGCCGAGTTATCTCAAATAATTTGCCACCTAAGTTTAGTATTATATTTCCCGATCCTACCGTAAAATATATACTTTTTACCAGCTCAATTTTCTATTCAAATATCTATCTAATTTCTGCCCATATATTAGTTTAAACAAAGTAAATTTACTAACAAGGTGTGAAGAAATACAAAAAACTGTTGCTGTTTTAGATCCTGAGCTAAAATAAATATAAAATATCACACATTAAATCACTTAAAATGGTATATCCACCTGCACCTTGGAATCTGCAAGGTTATGCTGTTGGGAGTTTACAATTGGTAGATGTGGCACGAGTACGCCCCTTGGTTCCCTCTGAGTTAGAAATTGTCTCTTTATTGCCGGGGAAAACGCTAGGTGGCATTTATATATCCTCCTACGGGTTGGGTTCGGTGATGGAGTACAATGAGTTAATTGTAGTTAGCGCGATCGCCCATTATGCTGGAAAATGGGGTCCTTGGATTTCCCATATTTACGTAGACAATCCTAACTCCGTAGCCGGCGGGCGCGAAATTTGGGGGCTTCCTAAAGAATTAGCTCAATTTAGTTGGGAAGGTAGCCATTCGTTAAAGGCAGCACCGCTAGGCTACCGCGTCACAGTTCGCCAAGAAAAACGTCCACTGTGCAGCCTCAATTACAGCCAGCAAAGTTTAGCCTTACCGCTGCCTTTGAGCGGAAAAGTTTTCAGCGCTGACCGCAGCAATTTGCTGTTGTTTAAAGGAAAATTTGAGTCTCGCATCGGTTTGATTAAAGGCGAATTAGAAGTGGCAGAAGAAAGTCCTTTTGCCAGTTTAAACTTAGGTCAGCCCTTGCTAACAGTTGCCTGCGAAGATATGCGTTTAACAGTCAGTGCGCCCGCAGTTGTGGGAAACAGATTCGTTGAATTCAGTTATTAACTGTCAAGTGCGGATCTTCATCGTAAACCTAAAAAAACACAACAGCCAGAAACCCGGTTTCTTGAAGAAGCCGGGTTTCTCGCGCGGGGTATTAGTTTGAGCTACTTACTAATCTTTTTGAGGACTTACGCATCAAAGGGCTAAAAACCCGGTTTCTTCCAAGATGCCTCGTTACTGCACCCAATATTCTCCGAGAAACGGGCTTTTTTTTCGTAAGTCCTATTTTTAAATGCCAGCCCCGGGAGCGGCTTCAGCACCCATTTCTAAAACTGTACCGCGAAGGTAATCAATTTGCTGCTGAAAGTCCAGCCCCTGAAGCTTGCCTAATAAAGCTTTTCCTGCGTCAGGAAGTTGATAGTCTGGAGGCACGGGAATAATAGTTCCTTCGTCCATTCCTACTGCTAGGAAATACCAAAAAGCCAGTTTGGTTTCAGGACTCATCGAGCCGTACATCCGGCTGATTTCAGTATTGGCTTTTGAGGCAATGTCGCGCATTACTTGTAGTTGTTCTTCGTGGGGCAGCGGTTTGACTTGCTCGAACAAACCCTGAGCGATGTCGGAACCGGAAGCACCCGGAGCCGCTTGGGTTATTGACTTGCCAATTTCGGTGTAAACAAACCACAGCACACCTAATTGGTCGTCTACACTCAAGCTCTGAATATCTGCTTTTCCTTGGTCGTAAGCACTGGCAGTAGTAAATGTCATTCAAGCCTCCAAAATAATATGTATTGCTCAGTTTTCTTATTTTTGAGAAAACTTTTGTTTGCTACTTAAGTTAAAGTACCTAATAAATAGTGATGCTAGGATCTTGCTTAAGGCTGATTTGATCCCCGACTTAAGTTCGGGGAGTAAATTGACCAAAAGTGGGTAAATTTGCAACTAAAGGATGAGGGAAATTTGATAAGATTGTTGTTAACTGTGCTCCCGATTAGCATTGTTTAGCCGATCGACGATCGCCTATAATTGCAACAGACCTGTATTTAGGTGCGTGTTATGTCGATCGCAACTACAAAACGCTTCACCATAGCGGAATATCATCGCCTGACAGAACTGGGGTTCTTTGGTGAGGACGCTCGAGTTGAGTTAATCAAGGGAGAACTTGTAAACATGGCTGCTAAAGGTACTGCTCACTCTGTTTGCGAGACACGCTTGGAACGCGAGTTATTTAAGCTGCTGGGAGAAAGCGCGACACTGCGAGGGCAACAACCGATTATTCTGCCGGATGACAGCGAACCAGAACCCGATCGCGCGATCGTGCAAAATCGCCCTGATGACTATCTATCCTCTCACCCCACAACGGCGGATATATTGTTACTGATTGAGATTGCGGATTCTTCTTTGAGTTACGACAAACAGGTCAAGTTGCCCCTTTATGCTGAAGCGGGTATCTCTGACTATTGGATCTTTAACTTATTAGAAACTTGTTTGGAATGTTACAGCGATCCTTATCAGAATTCGCAAGGCAAATTTGGTTATCGCGTCAAGAGAATTTTTCTGTCTAACGAGACAGTTGCCCTCCCTAATTTTGAGGATTTGTCCCTAGATTTATCTAAAGTATTTCCTCCTAATTTGATCGGCGATCAGTAATCCCACCTCAAAAAAACGGTGTTGCATAATTGTGGGATGATTTTGATTGTTTTGTGGGATGGGCGTCCCGCCCGTCCGGTGTATTTTATGTTGTGGGATGGGCGTCCCGCCCGTCCGGTGTATTTTATGTTGTGGGATGGGCGTCCCGCCCGTCCGGTGTATTTTATGTTGTGGGATGGGCGTCCCGCCCGTCCGGTGTATTTTCCGGGCAGGCGTCCCCCTTACCCCACAAGATTCCGGGCAGACGGGACGCCTACCCCACAAGATTCCGGGCAGGCGGGACGCCTACCCCACAAGAATCATCCTCAAATTGTGCAACGTTTCAGTCAAAGAAAATAGGCTGGCTTTTTGCCAACCTAGAATCAGGAGAAAGTTAATTGAAACTCGTTTAAAGTCTAGCTAAACAAACCCGAAATCCCGCCTACTGCTATTGCTCCAGCCAACGCCGAAACAACCACTGAAGTCAGAGCCGTACCAAACAGCCACCAAGCTGCCGCTGCTGCGGCTTCGCGCGCATCTTCTGCTTGCTGCTTGGTCTTGTTCTTGAGCTGTTTAATGCGTTTTTTGGCTTCATTTTGCAGGCGTTCCGCACGCAATAAAACGGTGTCCCGGGCTCCTTCGATCTGGTCAACAATTCGGTGAGCGTCAGTCTCGGAAATATCGGAACGAGAACTCAGCAGGGCAACTAAAGTACCGCGATCGAACTCACCTAAACGCTCCTTAATCGCGTCAAATCCGGCCTGCGGGTCGTCAAACACTTTGCGGAAGTCCCGCTTGATGCCTTCGTAGTTGAGCTCTGGTCGATCGAGCGAATTGAGGTAATCCCGAATTTTCGCGAAAATACCATCGATTGCTGACTGCAACTTGTCCTGAACCATTTGAACTTGTTCGACAATTTGGTTGCGGACAGATTCAATTTGGTCGGCAATTTTGTTGGCTTCCTCGGACGAGATGTCTTCCCGCTGCGACAGCAGGGCTACGAGCGTATCCCGATCAAAGTGCTTCAGGCGATCGCCCAAACTTTGCATCCCTATTCCCGGCTCGCTAAACAGCAACTGCAAATCGCGTTTGATGCCTTCAGGATTGAGTGCTTCCTTGTCCGTATTCCGCAAGTAATTTTCCAAACTTCCTTGGAAATCCCGGACTGTTTTTTGAGCGCGAGAGGCCAAGCGGCGGGGCGATTTCACGATGCTGCGAATCGAATCTTGCAGGCGATCGATCGTCCGATTGATCTGTTCTTCGCTCAAATCTTCCCGCTGCGAAAGCAGCTTCACCAAAGTTTCGCGATCGACCTGAGAAAGTCTTTCCCGAAGTGCCAAAGCACCCTCTTTCGGATTTTCCAACAATTTGGTCAAATCCCGACTGATACCTTCTGGATCGAGTTCTTCCAGGTTAGTATTCCGCAGGTACTCGCCAATTTTTGCAGTAACTTCCTCGTACTGCTCCTTAGCTTTATCTGCAACTATTTGCGGCGCGTGGATAATGTTGTCGCGCACAGATTCGATCCGGTCAATCGCCTGATTTATTTGTTCTTCGCTGAGGTCTTGACGCTGTGACAGCAACTGCACCAGCGTATCGCGGTCGAATTGATACAAGCGTTCTCTCAACGCTTTAAATCCGGCTTCCGGGTCACTTAACAGCGTTTGAAACTCGCGCTCGATAGCTTCAGGATTGAGTTCTTCCTTATTAGTATTGCGGAGATAGTCTTCTACCTTTTGCCGCAATTCTTGCGCTTTCGACTTCGCTTGCTCTTGCAATTCTTGAGCTCTAGAAATCACGCGATCGCGCGAACTTTCGAGCCGCCCGATTAACTGATCGGCTTCCTCTGGACTGAAATCTTCCCGCTGACCCAGCAACTGCACCAAAGTATCGCGGTTAAACTGCGACAGGCGATCGCGCAAAGCCTCAAAACCAGCATCCCGATCTTCCAAAAGCGCTTGGAAATCCCGCTCGATACCTTCAGGATTCAATTCTTCCTTGCCGGTCGATCGCAAATAATTCTCAATCCGGCTGCGCAAATCTTGAGACTGTTCTTCACCAGCAGCAGCTTGCACAATCTCCAACACTTCTTGGCGGACAGCTTGAAGCTGTTCGCCAATTTCCGTTACCTGTTCCGGAGCAAACCCCTCGCGGCGGCTGAGAATCCCTACAAAATAATCGGGATTAAACAGCTCTAACTGGCGCAAAACTGCTCCCGGAGAAGCTTCCGGGTCGTAAATAACATCCCTAAATTCTTGCTTGATTGTCTCTCTATTTAAGTGCCAAGGTTGGGTATTCAGCAAGTAGTTTTCCACATCAGCCTTAGCTGTATTGAAAGGCAGCGCAGGCACTTTGTCGCCCACCTTAGAAGCCAAAGACTTAGCTTGTTGGGTCCCTTTGGCTGTCAGTTGCTGCAACTGACCAGAGATTTTTTCAACATCTAAATCAGACAAATCCGTCCGCGACAAAACAGTGCCCACAAGAGCTTCCACACCCAACTGCATCGCTCGCTTCATGCCGCCTGAGCCGGATTCCGATTTCTTTTCCCTACTTTCTAGAATTTGAGACAGCTTGGCGTTGAGTTCGTCCGACTTCAGCAAATCGGGAGCCGCAAACTTGAGAAAATCAATCAACTCTAAATTCGGGTCTTTCTGCTCTTGTTGTTGGCCGAATGTTTGCTTCCAAACCGCTTCGAGTTGGTCGGCAACTTGATTTATTTCCTCTTGAGAAAAGTCTGTGCGACTCTTAATCAAATCCACAAAAGTCTGGCGGTTAACATTCTTCAGAACATCGCTTCCCGCAAGAGGTTTGATATCGACATCGCCCAGCAACTTTTCAAATTGACCGCGAATTTCCTTAACATCTAGCTTCGGTAACTGCAAAGAACCCACATAATCTTGTAGTGTTTCGCGAATGCTGTCCGGGTCTACAGCCGAACTCAACTCGCGGCGGACAGCGGCAACAGATGCCTCTACAGTATTGACCATTTGGTCGCTGGCCATCTTGCCGCCGATCGCTGCACCCGCAGTACCCATGACGCCTTGAACGCCAGAAAAAGCAGTTTTTATCAAGGAACCGATCATAGAACCGACGGCGCTAGAACCGAGCCACACCAGGGTTAAAAAGTACGCAGCCCAGATGACCACACCAATAATTGCCGCTCCGTCTACGCTGGCAATTGAAGTTAGTTTGACTGCCAGAAAACAAGCCAAAAATAAAGCCAGGTTAACTGTGACTAAAACCCAACCCCCGACTAAACCTTCGATTTTCCGAACTTTACGGCCTAAAGTTTCGGACTCATCATCATCGTCATCGTCGGGTAAAGCCTCGTCCCAATTTGAGATTTTGGCGGCGATCGAGAAATTTGTTAACAGGAATTGGAAGCCGAAAGCCATAATGACTCCGGCGATTAAGGCTACGAAAAACTGAGGGCTTAAAAACATCAGCCCTCCGATATAGGGGTGGTCAAATGGCACATCTATTTCTACTGGCATTTGGGAAATATTGAGTTTGGGACTGTACAGCGACATTAATAACTCGCTTTCTAACATAAATTACCTCCTACATTTTTATGCCTAGTTAGGCATAGCAAAACTTGACCCCAATTTTCTTGATAGGGGATTTTGTAATCTTTAGATGGTGGTTTGTTTTGGTCAGGCTTAATCTTACGGAAGCCTTTATTAGTGACATTGGGATGAGTAGTAAATCAGTTCTTTAGTGATCTCATCCTTACTGCTTATTATGGCTGTGGAAGGGAAAAAATAAATCCGTCTAAAGTCAGAAATTAGTTTTTATGCGACTGGTAGCAGCAGAGTTCGCATAAAAGCGGCAAGTTTGAGGCGGGGGGCGATCGCTACCCATTATCAATAGTAGACCTCTTGCAAAAATAACTAGG
>NZ_JANMZH010000580.1:0-1890 GCF_031383065.1 Microcoleus sp. OTE_8_concoct_300
TCAAACTTGCGAGAAATTTCAGTAAGGAGTGTTTCCCCGGTTTTCCAGGTAACATTCAAGCCGAGACTCTCTAAATTCACTACATGACTCGCGCAGCAGTGCAAGTACATTTCAATTTGATTTTCATTTGGATTGTAGATAGCTTGATGGGCGAACAAACCAGTATCGAAATTGCCTTGAAAGCGCCAGTTTAAATGGTTGAGCATATTTAAGTTAAAAGCAGCCGTAACGCCTTGAGAGTCGTTATAAGCTGCTTCTAAGATATGTTGGGGTTTTTGCAAGTCAATGCCGAGTAAAAAGTAATCTCCCGGAGCGAGTACATCTGTAATTTGGTTCAATAAAACATCGCATTCCTGCGGCGTGAAATTCCCCAGAGAACTGCCCAAGAAGAAAATCATCCGCGCAGGCAAAGATGCAGGCGTTAATTGAGCGAGGGCTTGTTCGTAAGTCCCTATCAACCCTTGAACGTGCAGGGTCGGATATTCCACTTGCAATTGAAGGGCGCTCTCTTTGAGAATGCTGGCGCTCACATCAACAGGCACGTACTTACAGGCATATTTTAGAGCTTGGTAAGCATCTAGCAAAAGGCGAGTTTTTGTAGAACTGCCGCTGCCCAATTCTATTAGTTCGCAAGCACCTGTTATCCGCGCGATTTCACCAGCATATTGGCACAAAATCGAAGCTTCTGTTCGAGTTGGATAATATTCCGGCAACTCGCAAATTTGTTCAAATAGCTGAGAACCGCGGCTGTCGTAAAAATATTTAGCCGGTAAAGTCTTTTGGTTTTTGGTCAATCCTTCAATCACATCTTCACCATCATTTGTGAGAACAGGATGGCAATCCAGAAGAGTTGTAAGAGTTGTTAAGGATGCGGCTGACATTTTGCTTTCCTCGGTGTGCGTGCAATAAATTTAACAGGAATACTCGCTGCTGTTGGGGCGGGATATTTTTCCCTCAAATGCTTGAATGACCGATATATTTGAGGTTGAGTTATCCAAAAAACAGCAGGCGATCTAGCATTAATGAGCTGAGTAAAGTAGAGATGTCCGGTCTTGCTGCAACTGTACTTCACCCGATTCTCAACCGTTCTAACATGATGCGAGCAAGCAGTTGCTCTAAATTGACCATATTCGAGTCAATATGAATGCTCAATTGTTGGTTGCTTGCATGCTTTGTTTGTATTTGTCTGGCTCCGTTTGCAGTTCCACGTGCAGGAAATCTATTCCTTCTTTTTCGAGTAAATCTAGTATAGCGAGATTTAAGTTTTTCTCAGCATCAAAATAGAAATTATCGTCATTGACGAATGCCATAATTTCAATAACGCGGGCATTTTTATCGATTTGCTTGAACCGCACCGTACATGATGGAGATAAGCCTTGAATGTACTTCGGCAATTCTTCAAGCTTGTCGCAAATTCGAGCTGTTTGCCGCGCTGAAATGCCGTCTATTTTGAGAGTTAAGACTAAGCCCCATTTTAAGTCTTTACCGGGATTTTGAGACCAATTTTCGACAATTCCAGAAATCATTTTGGAATTAGGCATCTTGATGATAGAACCCCACTTAGTTACGTGCAGAGTTGTAGTTCTGAATCCGATACTGAGTATCTGCACGAAACCCTCTACTCCCGATATTCCCACCCAGTCACCTTCTCGATAGAGATTGTCGGAGTAAATAATCAGGGTGCAGAACCAATCGTAAACAATATCTTTTAGCAGTAAACCAAAAGTGATGCCCGCCCCGCCCAACAGCCCCACCAATGCAGCAGCCGATTGTCCTAAAAATGCCTCGCTTATCTTGATGATAAATACAATAATTGCTGCTGATTGAAAAATCTTGGGCATTAAAGGCCTGAGCAGTTCATCGAGTTCTGTTTCGGTGTGCAGCACTAGG
>NZ_JANMZH010000641.1:0-4235 GCF_031383065.1 Microcoleus sp. OTE_8_concoct_300
ATATTGCTTCCTTAAGGAGTTTTACCAGCTTCTGTTTGATGGGGTTAGGCAGGAGGGGTTTAAAGGTGACAGCAACGAGCTAGTTGCCTTGCTAGCTGAGGTCACAACCGAGTTTGCTCAATACTGCCAAGAACAGCCCTCAGAGGAAAACGCACTCGAACTGTTTCGGACGTTCTGCAAGAATCACCTCTTCGCTTAAGTCGTTTTTCACAAATAGCCGCCTAACACGGGCGGCTAAGCCAGAAAATATACTTGAATCAACTAACTTCCTTTGGCCCTGGCAGCCAACGCGATTGCAAAACCAAACAACGTGCTGGCCAGGGTAGTCAAATTTACGGGTGCATCACCGTGAACTTTTAAGCCAATGGCTAACGCCGCAAATGTAGCGGCGGTTGCACTGCAACACAAAAAGAACATTAACCCTCGGAACACGTAACGATCTATTTCAAGCATCTTCAATTGTCCATCCCGTGCGTTTGGGTATATTTTCTTCAGGAAAACCCGCTCTATCGTGCAACACTCCATCTCGTATCAAGACACCTTTAATATCCCGAAGGTCGCATTTGATTACACCAATCTCTACAGTCAAATTATCTATATTTTGCTGCTGTTTTCTTCCTGATTCAAAACTATGGGTTCTAATTTCCAACTGAAGCTTTGTTAGCTCAATGCTGTACTTGTGTGTTGCAAACGCAAACGCCCCAGTTGCAGCAGCCCCACCCCCACCAATAACTAAAATAATAATCTCCAATAATTCTTTTATTGTCATTTTAATGTGCGCTCCTTTTTACTGTTGAACTAAATATCTAAGCTTTAAAGTCCAAGAGAAGACTGCTTCTGGCGTGTACATCGCAGCTTTTTTAAAAGTTTGATACCTAAAGCCGGGAACTCTTGTGACAACACTAGAATTTTCGCTTGCAAACTCAACAGGAGTTGGGCATTCTATTATTTGCGCTCCCGGTTTTAAATATATTTTTTTAGAGCGTTGTTCGCTAACATCAAAAACACCGTTTCGGCGATAATAAAAGTTTAACAAGCAATAACTTTTGAATTTACCGTCACTACCTGAGTCCCAAGCATTCCAGTCAAGTCCAAAACTTACTTCAAACAACTTTCCACCTAAAGCTCCCGATGAAAATAACTGCCAATCAGGCAAAGCAGGCAAAGTTCCAAAATTAAACCATCTAGAATCATCCGAAAATATATCAGCCATTACAGAAAAGATTGCCTGTGGACTCTATTGCTTAGCTTCCATCCTCTAACCTCAGCACCGCGAGTGCAATGGAAAGTTTTGCAAGTGTTGGGACGATTTTCGTAAATATTACAAGTTCGGCTTTCTCGATTTAAACATTTACAAAATCCATCAGCGCTTCGCTTCATAGTGATTTCTACTTCACTCTCAGGCGATACATCAACAGGGTAATTAAATTCCAGTAATTCATCAGGTAGTACGGCTGTACCAATCAAAGCACAGCACTGAGCCTGACAATAAGGCAAAGCGTCAATACAGTCACAATCAAACTGAATGTAAACCCCATCAGCTCCTAACTCTAATCTAATTTCCCCTGTTTTTTCACCGTCAGTGTCATAAAACTCTTTAAGAACTGTTTCGTGATTAACTTTAGAAAACTCAACAGACTCTACAGGAAGTTGTTTCGGATTGTATGTTCCGTTAGCTTGCGCTTCTGCCAAATCATTAAGTGTGAGCATTTATTTCAAAATAACTAAAGGAGTGGATTCTAGATTTTCTTCAACTTCATTTAAATAATTGTCAATATCGATATTTAAAAAGTCTGCAAACTCCAGATAATCAGATAATGACATTTTATTCGCCATCAAGTCATTCAATGCAGTCCTTAAGACTGTCACCCGGTGTAATTCTAATTCAAATTCTTCGGGTGACAGGTTAGTTGGAATCCATATCTCAAAACATTCAGATACTGCATTAAGAATTGTTTGTGATTCCAACATTTAATTAAGTTCCTGCTACTGCTTCTCGAGTGGGAGAGGTCCATTCTTCGGGGACGAACGTAACGCTTGTTGCGCCTGCCACTTTAGCCTTATCACCAAGAATCGACATTTGTTCTCGGTATTCGTTTTGAGTCGTTTTTGTGACAACAGCTCCAAATGGTAATGTGTAACTTTTGCCTGCCTTAGATTTGTACGACCTTTTTGTAATTCCTGAAACTTTGGCTGTGGCTACGGCCGCAGCGCCACCATCGGGTACAAAAACTTTCATTTGTGCCGGATAGTAAGTTGAATCAGTTTTGTTGAGAGGATCGATAGTATCATATCCAATTTCAGCTTTACTAATTGCACCCGCGCCACCGCGCCAATCGTTAGAAAATTTGCTAAGGCTTATCCTGTAGCGCTTGTCGGCACTTGTTGCTTTGTCGGCATCGGGTCCCCCAAAAGGGACCGCAGAATAAGTGACAAGTTTTCTAGCGTCTGCTGGAATTTTGCCTGCGTTGCGTTTGTTGACACCCGTTTTAAACTTTAGATAATTGTCGAGCGTACTTCCCGGCGTAGGTGTACCACCCGCTACCTTAAGCGCTCTATTTAAAAATGAAAATTGCTTTTTAGTCCTTGGCATATTGTTTTACCTGCAAAACTCTATATGTAATAATTTAGCACCTATACACTGGTTTTATTACGGTGAATGTCCGCATACAAACCTAATAGGTTTGCACAAACATTACGGTGATTATCGGTGAGCTAGAATATTCTAAAGATAAATATTTTTTGCCTACCAAGCTATGCCTCAAAAATCTACTACCAAGCGCCTTACTCTCGATAAAGATGAGCCGTCATTACTTTTTGCGATTAATGATTTACTATCTACGGGCGGGATTGATTTTGACGAATGGTGGAAAGAATTTTCTAAACCACCTAACAACAAATTAGAAAGAGAAAGCTGGACTAAGCCTAAATTTATCGACATTACGCCAAAAGAAAAAAGTGATATTGGTAGATGGATTAAATACTATCCAGACAAAGAAGATGAAAACACGTTTCACAAACTATCGGGTACTGACCGAGACTTGGTGTATCACATTAACGCAATTGGATACCAGCAAAGCGGTAGCGTTGAAAATATACCAGGGAAAAACAGTAAGCCACCACTTAAAGGATTTCCCTTACTTGAACTTCATTTTATTAGTCCAGAGAAAAAAAAAGGTGTTAAATCGATACGGTGTACGGGTTTTACCGATGACGATTTAATTGCAAAAACTTTTAAACTTGTGCAACCTGTAACACCCGCAGATATTAAGAGATGGGCGCAAAAAATAAAAACTATTTTTGGAGATACTAAATACGTCTGGAAGAAAGGTAAAGAGTGCGTATCTTACACTGGGTTGGCCGCACGATTACAAGGGCTTGAGGGATACGCTTATGTGCAAAACAAGCAAGATGGTATCAATTTATTCACAGCACTGCTTAAGATATTTGACTACGCACCCGACAAGGATGGCTTTAACATAAGCGAGAGTACCTCTACAACCAAGTACACAAAACAGACGAAAGAGATAACCGTAGCGGGGCAAAAAGTGACACCCGACGAACGACGCCCTATTGCTGATTGCGAGTTTGACCATGCGGTGCTTAAACTTCCTTTGCTAAATAAACCTATCCCGTTGGTTAAACGAAACGTGATTTTGTATAAATGAGAGTATTTAAGTGTATTTTGTGGTTTAGCCGCCCATGTTAGGCGGCTAACTGTAAAAAAGGACTGAATATGACCGATTTTGGGACTTGACTTGAAGTGATTTTTAATGCGATCGTCGTAACAATACAACACCCTTACGGCGCGTCAACGCTTTCAGGGTGCATTTGCCTCCAGTTAGCTTACAACTCTTGGCTACTTTATTATGTCACAACAGTCCGCTTGTAATACCCCACGATCGCAATTTTTAACGTACTCGTGGGACGCCCCTTTGGCGCTTCGCTGGTATCGGGATGCCGTGTTTGACGGTATTTCCCACGATAGTGCAGCCGAAGTGCTTTACCCTATCAAACCTACTCAATGGCTGCACTACTATCAAGCTCTTGTGCTACTACCCGAACAGGTAGATGCTTTTTACGGCGTTGAGCCGAAAACTACCGATCGCTTAATTCGTTACTTTGACCCCCAACTGCGGGGGGACGGTATGTTTTGGTGTCCCGAAACACACTTGGCTGATGCAGAACCTGTACTGGGGTTGTGCTGGATAGGCAAACCGAGCCTTAACTTTTTG
>NZ_JANMZH010000663.1:0-9763 GCF_031383065.1 Microcoleus sp. OTE_8_concoct_300
TCATGCCATGATTCATGCCACCCATGCCGCCGCCTTGTGCCATGTCTTGCTTGTTGTTTGCTTCGGTTGCAGCCGTAACATTTGGGGCTTGAGTTTCGCTGGAAGGGGCTTTTGAACAAGCTGCAAGCACTCCGCTGGTTAAAGCGGCTGCGGCGGTAAATATCAGGGCTGCAAAGCCTGTTTTTAATGAAATTGGTTTCATAGATTTTATATCCTTAAAACTGCCATTTATCTTCAGCTTTTCACATATAAATGAAATTAGGATGAAATTTTTGCCTCGGAATTGTCAAGAATTATTGCTGTGCCGTCGATCGCACTCACATTTACGATTTACAGGACTGATATCATGTCCGATCGATTAACCATAATATCCCGGTCGGGGCGGGTTTTTGAGAGGGTCAATTATTGGCAGGTGTTGTTGGCGAACCCTCCCCTACCAAAATCGCGGTCGCTCGACCGGACATGATATGACAACCGAATTATGTAGGGTGTACAGTGCGCGCCTTACCCCTATGGGTAGCGTGTCAAACCACTTTTTTCAGAATTCCTGATTTATTTCACAATTCCCCTTGACTCTCCAGTTAACTGGAGACTTTACAATGGAGTTAATTCATTTATTGAGCAGAGTAGTTTCTGCTGAGGTTCAAACTATGACTTTACAGCTAAAAGTTCCTAAGATGGCTTGTTCTGCTTGTGCGAATACAATCACAAAAGCAGTCCAAGCCATTGACTCAGCCGCTGTTGTTGAGGCGGATCTCAAGACAAAATTGGTCGCGATTCAAACCGCTAAGTCGGAAAGTGAAGTTAGGAAAGCGATCGCATCTGCTGGCTATCCAGCAAGTCAATTTTAGATTTTAGATTTTAGATTTACTTGCAGCTTTCAATCTGGGAGATTTAACAAGAGTCTAAAATTTTTGATTCTCCACGACTGGAGTACGTCGCACGTTATCCGTATTTAGGCGAGGTCAATCGATTTTAGATTTTAGATTTTAGATTTTAGATTGAAGCATTGACCCCACGGATAAATTCGGGAGGCAAGTTTCTCGGATACACGTTTTTTATTTCTGGGTCCTGACTCTGCGAAGGAATGAATCCGGGGGCTTGTATCCTGGGTGCTTTCGGTCATTTGAAGATAGAAGGTAACTTTATAACTTAGGAGGGCATCTATGGACAATCTCACACTTAAATTGCGGGGCATGAGTTGTGCTTCTTGTGCTTCCTCTGTCGAACAAGCAATTCAATCTGTTCCCGGCGTAATTGAGTGTCATGTCAATTTTGGCATGGAACAAGCAACCATCCAATACGACTCCAAGCAAACCGACTTAGAAACAATTCAATCGGCTGTTGATGCTGCGGGATACCAAGCTTTGCCGCTTCAAGAAATGGCGGCGGCAGAGGATGATTCCGAAACAGCCGATCGCAAATATGAATCTAAAACCTTGCAGCGGAAACTCTGGACGGCAGGTATCATAAGCATCCTGCTAGTTGTGGGCGCTATTCCAGCGATGACCGGCTTGCACCTGCCATTTATTCCCGCATGGCTGCACAATTTTTGGCTGCAATTAGTGCTGACCTCACCCGTACAATTTTGGTGCGGAAGATCGTTTTATGTGGGAGCTTGGAAATCCCTAAAACGGCGCGTAGCAACAATGGATACCCTGATTGCTTTGGGTACGAGTGCTGCTTACTTTTATTCTGTATTTGTGACAGTTTTTCCCGGTTTCTTCACCGCTCAAGGTTTGACTCCTAGCGTTTACTACGAAGTGGCAGCCAGCGTTGTCGCCTTAATTTTGTTGGGGAAAACCCTAGAAAATCGGGCGAAGGGAGAGACTTCCGAAGCCATTCGGAAACTCATGGGTTTGCAAGCAAAAACGGCTCGGATAGTTCGCAACGGGGAAGAGTTGGAAGTGCCGATCGCCAAAGTGGAAATTGGCGACATCGTGCAGGTGCGGCCGGGAGAGCAAATCCCCGTAGATGGAGATGTTATTGAAGGCTCTTCCACAGTAGACGAAGCAATGGTTACGGGAGAAAGTTTGCCGGTTAAAAAGCAGCTTGGCGACGAAGTTATCGGAGCCACAATTAACAAAACTGGCAGCTTCAAGTTTCGGGCGACAAGAGTTGGCAAAGATACATTTTTAGCTCAAATTGTCAAGATGGTGCAGGAGGCACAGGGTTCAAAAGCACCGATTCAAAAGTTAGCAGACCAAGTGACTGGTTGGTTTGTTCCCGCAGTAATTGCCATCGCTTTAGCTACTTTTATTATCTGGTTTAACGCAACGGGAAACTTCACTCTAGCCACAGTGACAATGGTGGAAGTGCTGATTATTGCCTGTCCCTGCGCTTTGGGTTTGGCGACTCCGACTGCTGTGATGGTGGGAACTGGTAAAGGTGCAGAAAACGGGATTTTAATTAAAGGAGCCGAGAGTTTAGAATTGGCTCACAAAATCCAAATTATTGTGTTAGATAAAACGGGAACTCTCACAGAAGGCAAGCCGACGGTAACTGATTTTGTGACAATTAAAGGAACGGCGAACAGCAATGAGTTAAAGTTGCTGCAATTGGCGGCGTCTGTCGAGCGCAATTCGGAGCATCCTTTGGGGGAAGCTGTTGTGAGGTACGCTCAATCTCAAGAGGTTAATTTGACGGATGTTAAGGATTTTGAGGCGATCGCGGGGAGTGGTGTTCGAGGGGTTGTAGCGGGAAAGTCGATCGCCCTGGGAACGCTCAGGTGGATGCAGGAACTAGGCTGCGATACTGAATATCTGGAACTGCGCGGGAGAGCTTTGGAAGCTGCGAGCAAAACGGTTGTTTGGATGGCTTGCGAGGGCAAAATAGAGGCAATTCTGGGCGTTGCGGATGCTCTCAAACCATCGTCAGCGCAGGCGGTGCAAGCACTTCAAAAACTCGGTTTGGAGGTGGCGATGCTGACTGGAGATAATCGCGCGACTGCGGAGTCGATCGCCCAATCCGTGGGCATTACTCGCGTTTTTGCCGAAGTTAGACCCCATCAAAAAGCAGCTCAAATCCAAGCCCTGCAAGGGGAAGGAAAAATTGTCGCGATGGTGGGAGACGGGATTAACGACGCGCCGGCTTTGGCCGCTTCAGACGTGGGAATTGCGATCGGCACCGGCACAGATGTGGCGATCGCAGCCAGCGACATTACCTTAATTTCAGGAGATTTGCAAGGCATAGTTACAGCAATTAAACTTTCCCACGCCACCATGCGGAACATCCGCGAAAATCTGTTTTTTGCGTTTATTTACAACATCGCTGGAATACCGATCGCGGCGGGCATTTTGTTCCCCATTTTTGGCTGGCTGCTAAATCCAATTATCGCCGGTGCAGCAATGGCTTTCAGTTCAGTTTCTGTAGTTAGTAATGCTTTGCGATTGCGGAATTTTAAACCCAAATCTATTGCATAAATTAGGAGTTTTCCAAAAATCTCGCTTGGCGCCGCTCTACCTGCACCCGAATATCAGGTGTGCAATACGCACCCTCCCCCGATTTATATCAATTCCGGTTGCATTGGAATGATTAAACCGCAGAGAACGCAGAGAACGCAGAGTCTCCAGAACAGAGAGATGAATACAGGACGATGCTACCGGATTTGATATTATCAACGAAAATCTCTTGCATAAACTAGGATTAATTAAAAAAATGTTGAACCAACGCCAAATCTTAGGAAGCCTCGGCAGTTTAGGAATTATGCTCTCCATGGCATCGGGAGTTCGAGCAAATCAAATATCAATCTCTCCTGCAAATTCAACCCCTCAATTTCGGCATATCGAACAGCCGTTAAGTTTAAAAATTGGCGTAACAGCAGGGGGATTGACATTAATTGGTTTAGAACTGTGGTGGTTTTTGTTCAGTAAAAAGCAAGTTAAAACCAGGTAAACTTTGCCGAGGCGGTTTTTTCCAGCAAGATATCGCTAAAATTGAGGAAACTTAAAAAATTTGGAGTGAGCTAAATGCAACTACTACACACGATGCTCCGAGTCGGCAACCTGGAAGAATCCCTCAAATTTTACACCGAGGTTCTCGGCATGAGATTGCTGCGGCAAAAGGACTATCCAGAGGGTAAATTTACTCTGGCTTTTGTTGGCTACGGCGACGAATCAGACACTACAGTTTTGGAATTAACATACAACTGGGGCGTCACAGAGTACAATTTGGGGGATGCTTACGGTCATATTGCGATCGGCGTTGACGACATTTACGGTACTTGCGAAGAAATTAAAGCCCGCAACGGTAAAGTTATTCGGGAACCCGGACCGATGAAGCACGGTTCAACTGTCATCGCTTTTGTGCAAGACCCAGATGGATATAAAGTAGAATTAATTCAACTGGGAAATCAAAACAGCAGCAGTCAGAAATTAAGTGCGGTTACCGCATCCTAGAGTTAGTCCTGCTAGTCCTGGTAGGGTGCGTCAGAAACAAACTTTTTGAGTTAAATTGAAACTATTTCTCTGACGCACCGTACTGAGGGGATGCGAGGGGGTTTTCAACACTTTTAATTCGATCGCACCGACGGTAAAAACTGCTGCAAGTAAATCTTTTGCCACAAAAGAGAAAAACTGCTGCCTATTTCGCTTAAGCTCTCAAATTTAGGAATTAATTTAGATTTTCGGCGATTGTCTGAAGCAGCCATCGCCGAAAAGAATACACTTAATAATAACAAAAATACCACCATCACACTAAATAAAATAGCCCAATAAATTAGAACTTCGCTTATGTCGGTGACCGGGAATATCGACTTAATGAATGAGTCCGAGAAATACAAAAACAGCCCTCCTGGACACCCCACCGCCAACAATAGCCACATCCACTTAAACATATCTGTTGCAGTCTTGCTATTTTTGGACGCAGAAAGTTCTAACTCTCTAATTTTGCTGTTAATATTTGATGTGACTTCATACAAAGTATACTGCAAAGAATCTCTGATATGATTGAGATCTTTGTCGAGGTTTATGCACTGCTCGGAGGTGCTTTTGTCAAAGCTCAGGTTTTGGAGTTTTTTACGGTGCGCAGCCAGTTTATTGCCTAGGGTATAATCCCATTTTTCCAGCAGCTCTACAGTCAAATACAAAAGTTCCCTATTAGCATCTAACGAGCTCTGGCAATTTATGAGCGATTTAACGAACTTGCTGAGATTGTTGATCTGCTCCTCTACAGTATTTTGGTATTGCCTGTGTTTAGCTGACAAGAAACTTGCGAGCTCGACCTCGCCATCGTCGCACAGCGACAAAGCCTCACCATACAAGTCGTCAATTTCCCTTTTACCGAGATACAGTGACGCTTTGCACTCCTCAATTTCGGGAAGAGTCAGACCTTCTAAGGGCGGATGTTTTACATTAAATTTATATGCGATCGCTGTCATAATCTGCGCCGATTTTCCCTCAAGCTTGTCTTTGTAAGCTTCTAAAATAATTGCCGCTAGATTTTTGACTCTCGCTTCCGGGTGGTGGAGGAACTCAAAAATTTTGGCAAGTATTTTGGAGAATTCTAAGTCATTACAATTATTTTCCGCAACTTCCAAAAAGTTTGTTACTGCTGCATCGTTTTCTGCCTCACCTTTGTACTGATCACCCGTAAGTGCGATCACAGCAAATACTCGATCGAGCCAAAACACATATTCCTCGCCATTCATTGGCAGGCTCGGCAGCAGCCAGCTCGGGCCGTACACCCAAAAATCGAGACAATTCTCATATTCCTTACTGCTGTCATTTCTGCTGCTGTCGCCCACAGCAAATTTGTTGCTTGCTAAGACTTTAATTTGCTCTTCTACAACCTGCCGCTCAATTTCCCCTGCATTGATTGTGAGATTTACACCACCTTCCTTGCCTTTCCCTTGCCCTGCTTCATGCAACCAAATTGACTTCATACTAACAGCCACAGACCACCGAATTAAAGGAGTCGCTCCCCCTCGCACTTCCACTTCTAACGCCGCCAGCAGATTTTTGCTAAAATCCCTTACTCTAGTTGCTCTCTCACTTGATATCAGACCATCTGGCACCTTCCCAAATGCCTGAATTGCCAAAGCGCGAAACAGCAAATTCGGATGGGGTTTTCTGAGGGATACTGGTATATTTCCCCTTAATATTCCGCTTTTCGGTACGCCCAAAACTTCAGCAAAAGGCTCGATACCGCACTGTTGCAGGATTCCTTCAACTGTGTTTATTCTTTGCCAAGGTTGAGTATGTTTACTGAGATTGAAGATTAGCGCTGTGCCACTGCATTCCATTGACTTAGGGATGCTGGTGCGATCGGGTTTCCACTGATTGCTCGTCATAATTTGTCGCCATGACAATTACTAGATATTGACGCCGTTGTTTGATCCTCAATGCAACTTTACATCTACTGCTGCTTTTTGTCAATATTAGTCCTGGACGCATAGGGAGCTAGAAACCCGGTTTCACGAGTAAATTTCTCATGACTAAAGCGCTGATTTTCCCTCTCAACCGGGCTTAGCAAGGCAAATGTTCATCCCGAACTAAATATATAATTTTGCAGGAATCGGTGAAATATCAAATTTTTACATTGGGTCACGAAACCCAACCTACTATAGCCATCCTAAATCATTTGTAAATTTCTTACTCCCTCCCCTTACTAAGGGGAGGGTTGGGGTGGGGTAAAAAAATTACGACTCATTTATAATTGCTATAATGATTTCTTTTTCGGAGCTTTTAAGATTTTATCGCTCGCCATTTTGTCAATGATTAAATCACTGATAATTTGAGCTCCGTGGGAGGTAAAGTGCAAGCCATCATTATTTTTTACATAGCCTCGCTTTCCCGATTTATCAGCAACTACAGGAACCAATTTTCCCGCTTGTGCAAAAGTGTCCCAAGTAGAAATAAATTCGATTTTCGGTGAAGATTTGCTGGCATTTTTATAAATATCGTTCATAATGGGAAAAGCTTTGAGATACCAAGATTTGTTAGGTATCGATTGACCGACCCAATACACTTTTCTCACGGATGACGAAGCAAGTATATTGGCATATTTTTCTACTCTTTCTTGATAAGCTTTTTGCCATTCTTTGGTCAGAATTACCCGGGATTTCCCTTGAAAATCAGTGATATCTTGAGGGTCATTGGCTCCGAACAAAACTATCACTACATCCGGCTGGTAATCATTAATAACTTTGCGAGTTCTGGCATACCAGTCATAATAATCTATCCGATTTAATCCGCTCGATACCTTGTAGTCAATTTTCGTATCGGCGATATTGTATTTTTGCTTAAGAGTGTACTGGAGTTGAATTCCTAAGTCGAACATTACGGAATCTCCAATAAATAAAAATTTGCGATAAGGTCTGGTCAGTTTGGGTTTAGCTGGGGTTAATTTTTTAGCAGGCTTTTGGGGCAGGGCGGCCGCTTTTGTTTCGGTTTTGATAGGAGGAATTTCGGATTTTTTGGGGAGGCTATCGAAGTTAATATCTTTAATTTTGCTCCAGAAATCTTGTTCGGATTTCCTGAAACCGTCTATTTCGATCTGGCGCGCTGCTTGTTTGATTTCTGGACTGGCGAAAGGAGTTAAAGAAAAGCTTTTCAGAAATAATGATAAGTTTGAAAATATTAAAGTGAGAATTACAGAAGTAACTATCAGCAAAATTTCCCGGTCTTTCATATTTCTTAGAAATTAAAGTAAATAAAAGGCGGGACGGTACTCGGCCCCAACATCAAGATAGTATACACGAGCAGCGAAACTAAGACAACCCGAAAGAAAATGTTTTTTAATGACAATACGGTTTGCAATACTTTGGCGATGCGATCGCCCCACAAGTTGAGCGCGCCAATGACTGCAATTACTAAATACAATTGCCAAAAGTTAAATTGAAAAGTCGCGACTGCAGGATGAACAATTCCTTCAAAAAAATTCACCGCAGTTTCCCAGTTGGGAGTGCCAAAAAATACCCAGCTACAAGTAACAAAACTAAATGTTAACAGCCAACTGCAAAATTTAGCAAATCTGGGAAAGGCATAGTCTAATTTGAAATGGATAGTTTGGGGGATATCTTTACATAAATGGTTGACAACCAATCCTAAACCGTGAATTGCTCCCCAGAAAATAAAGTTTAAACCTGCGCCGTGCCAAAATCCGCCGATCGCCATTGTTAAAAATAGATTTAGGTACTTCCTCAACTTGCCGTATCTGTTGCCGCCTAAAGGAAAGTAAACGTAATCCCTCAGCCACTCGGAAAGACTGATATGCCACCTTTTCCAAAATTCTTGCACGCTGAGCGATCGGTATGGCATATTAAAGTTGGCGATGGGTTTGAAACCCAGCAAACAGGAGATGCCGTTGGCTAAATCCGAATAGCCGCTGAAATCTACGTAAATTAAACAGGAATAGGAAATTGCGGCGAGGATTAAATCGATGCTGCTGTACAGGTGGGGGACTTTAAAGGGCTGTTGAGTGAAGTTAAACAAAAAGCTCGATAAAGTATATTTTTTGAAGAGTCCAGATAAAATTAAAACTATAACTTCTTCGATTTGATAGTCGTATTTTTTTGCGGAATTTAGCTGCGAGTAAAATTCGCGAGGTCGCGAGATTGGCCCGGAGGCAATTTGGGGAAAGTAGGTAATATAGGCGGCGTAATCTACAAGTTTCGGACAGGGGATTTTTTGCTGGTAGCAGTCGATTAAATGGGAAATCATTCTAAAAGTGTAGAACGACACACCGACGGGGGCGATTATTTGCAAAACTTGAAAGCTGGCTGGAATTTGTAGCTGGTTCAGTACCTCAAATAAAGAAGTTACAAAGAAGTTGCAATATTTAAAGATGCCGAGATTGGCAATGTTGAAAATTATCCCCGAGATTAAAGCAAGTTTTTTATATTGGCCGTTGCAGACCGCCCGGAGAATGATATAATTGTAGGCAGTACCTAAAACGAGCAGCAAGAGAAAGTCGAAACTCCAAAAGGAATAAAATAATAAACTGGAAACTAGCAAGACAATTTTATACAAATCGACTTGCGGTTTCACAGAGATGATGGCGCTAAAAATAATTAGGAAAAATACTAGAAATTGGTAAGTGGGAAATAGCATAAATCTCAGCCGCTAAAAAATCTTGTTTCTGGCAATATTTTTATAAGTACGCGCAAGCGTTGCTATCTTGAAGGGAATCGCCCGCAAGGAGTCTGACCGCACCAACTTTCGGGGTGGATTGCGGACTGTAAGCTTTTGCAAGAGGTCAATTGTGTCACAACTTCCTTGGGGTTAACCGCACTCATAAATTCACAATCGTGTTTAAAGATTATGATGGTTATCAAGGAAATGGGGTCTAAAACCCTATCCTTCTAGGACGGCTTTAATTTCTTAAATCCCTTCCTAAAAATCTGGAAAATTCTAGTATACTAGAGTTGTCAAGGTTCAACTCCTGCGCCATAGTGCATAAAAACAGTTAACGACACACTTTGAGGCGTAAACCGGGGGACAAAGAGCGGCGAAAACTCTATAAACAGCTAGGGGCTTAACACAGTTCCTTTAACCAGAGAAACAAACTATTTAGTCTTGTTAAGTAGGGTAGGGCATACCCGAACTCTAGGTAAATATCCTAGTACGCTTTTGGAGATAGACCCTAGGCGGGTGGCTGCGAATCAGGCTCGTTAATTGGTAGGATTTCTACGGTTAAAAAGTTTGAGTATTGCCTTTCATGACGCAACATTTTAAGGTCAGTCCCTGAATTAAGAATCCTTGTCCTTTAGGTCAGGGAGTGTCAAGAGACAATGTATTAACGGTTGACATACTCACCGCCCTAA
>NZ_JANMZH010000679.1:0-1988 GCF_031383065.1 Microcoleus sp. OTE_8_concoct_300
TGGCGCGATCCTGTGCCGCAACGAGTATCAATCAAGTCAGAGAAGGCTTCAACAATTGCAAGTTGGGTCATTACTCAAAACAATTTGAAGGAATATAGCTTCAGCTTATCACCCTTCTCTCAAGAATGAAATAGCCCTGATCCCCGACCCAAGAGAACTCAAAAGAGCCTTAGCTATCCGCATGTTAATTGAAGGGGTTTGCCGCGAAACTATTCAAAAGATATTGGGAGTATCATCTCCATTTATCAGCAAGTGGAAAATCAATTATGCGTTGCATGGAATTGAAGGGTTGCTCTTAAATCATCAAGGCTCGCGGGGACAACTTAAACCAGAAGAACGAGCGGAAGTTATCCAATGGTTAACCAAGAGAAACCATTGGGATTTATCGGCATTATCAAATTATTATATAGCAGAGCGGTATCAGATTGAATTTCACTCAAAAACTAGCTACTACCAACTTTTAAAGTCAGCGGGAATTAGCTGGAAAAAATCTCAAAAGAACAACCCAAAACGTGATGAAGAACTTGTCAAAAAAAACACCAAGAAATTTGTGATATTCTGGAAGAACACCGAGAAGCTATAGAGTCGAGAAAGCTTGTGGTGTATTTGATTGATGAGTGTCATCTACTTTGGGGAGATGCCTGTGGCTATCTTTGGGGAAGGCGCAATGAGAGAATAGAAATACCGCTGGTGAATCAGAGAGAAAAACAAACTTATTATGGTGCAGTAAATTATTTAACAAAACAGTTTGTTCTGCGAGAATATGCGACGGCCAATTCTGAGAATACAGTCGCTTTCTTAAAAAAATTACAATCTTTAAATCCCGAAGCTAGACATTTGATTATTTGGGATGGAGCCAGCTATCACAAATATAAAGAGATGAAAGCTTACCTAGAAGAAATTAATCAAGGCAAGGAGCGGAATGAATGGCCTTTAACTTGTGTCCTGTTTGCTCCCAATGCTCCCGAACAGAATCCGGTCGAAGATATTTGGCTTAATGCCAAGACTTGGGTGAGGAAATTTGGTAATCGGATCGGTTCTTTTTCCTTGGTTAAATGGTTCTTCAATTTTACCATACATGAACAAAGCTTTGACTTTCCCAAGTTACACAAATTTGGTAGTTTTGAACCAAAACTCAATGGAACTGCTGCTCGCTCGAACCCTTAATTAATTTATGAATGATTTACGATCGCTATATCAGACCCACTTACAAAAACAACTGACATCAGCCCAGTTTATTTTACTCACAATCTTACTCTCCTTGATACAATCAGAGAAACAAGTGAGATTAGAGAGACTGGCACGAGTATTTCCCTATCCAATTACTACCGAAAGTCGCCGTCGCAAATTGCAAAGATTTTTGGACTTACCTCAATTAACGCTCGCGCTAATTTGGTTTCCATTGATCGCTTATTGGTTAACAACTTATTACTCTGTGGGACAAACTCTATCAATTGCGATCGATCGGACTCAATGGGGCTGTATCAATTTGTTTACGGTCGCTCTAATCTGGCAGAAAAGAGCCATCCCCTTATACTGGTGTTTATTACCAAAATTATGAAGCAGTAACTTACAAGAACAAACCCAGGCTCTTGAACAAGTTTTACCATTGTTTAAAGAATATAAACTTATCGTTTTAGGCGACCGTGAATTTTGTTCAGTAGACGCAAGGATTCTGGCTCAAAGCAAAGAGTGTATCTTTTTGTTTAAGGCTGAAAAAAAATCATTGTATTGAAACAGAAAATTTAATCTGGCAACGCTTAGACCAATTAGGAGTAGTACCCGGAACTTCGTTGTACTTTCAAGGAGTGAGGGTAAGAAAAACTCAACCAGTAGCAGGATTTGATAGGGAGCGTGTCACTTTTGCGATGAGTATAAATACTGGTGAACCCCACCATGACTTTTTTGCCGATCATCAGTATAATAGGGAATAATTATCATCTCTTCCCACTTGATATATAATCATGACACCTGAACAACAACAGGCA